>CAKSVK010000004.1 GCA_934502905.1 uncultured Chitinophagaceae bacterium | reverse complement strand
GAAGAGGCCGATAAGTTATTTAACGGACTTTCAGCCGGCGGAAATATTGAAGTGCCTTTTGACGAAAATTCTCCGGGCTCATGTTTTGGAATGTTTAGAGACAAATTCGGTATCGAATGGATAGTAGAGTTTGCCCAATAACACTAGGGAAAATATAATAAAAAAACAGTACCCCCTGGCGCGGGTTCCGGAAGATGTGTCTCCGCTTAATAACTATGCATATCATTAATTCAGGAATAACAAACACTTTAAAACAATTTTTATGAGTACAAACACTGTAACATTACATCGTATATTAACAGCATCCCCGGAAAAAGTATTCCGTGCCTTTGCTTATTCAAGGGCTTATGCAACATGGATCCCTCCTTACGGATTTCTGGGGGTTGTTCATCAAATGGATTTTAAGGTGGGAGGGGATTATAAAATGTCATTTATTAACTTTTCCACCAATAACGGGCATTCTTTCGGCGGGAAATTTGTAGAGATCAAACCGAACGAGTTCATCAAAATGACAGATCAATTTGATGATCCCAACCTGCCCGGTGAAATGATTACTTCCGTGTGACTCAACAAGGTTTCCTGCGGCACGGAGCTTAAAATTACCCAGGAAGGTATTCCTGCAGTCATTCCCGCCGAGATGTGTTACCTGGGATGGCAGGAATCGTTGGAGAAGCTGAAGAAATTAGTAGAGCCGGAGATTCCGGATGCATAATTTAAAGTCTTTCTGAAGCCACCCTCCGCCCGGCCACGTTAATTAAACCTGTAAGATAGCAATGCAACATTGCGGTCTTACAGGTTTTTTGATATGCCTGAATATCAAATAGCACAAGCAAAATACCATTTTGATTGGCTTTTATCATGTTCCTGCAGGTGGGGTTTAATGTAAGACTGGGAGACTGTTATGCCCGAATGGTTCCTCAGAAAGGCTGCTTTGCCAGCTTACCGATACAAATGTGCGTTTCATTATTTACCAGGATCCTTCCTTGTCAGTAATACGTCATCTAATAGAATTACTTTATTTCCGGTATTGGTAAAACCGATACGCACAATCTTTGTATTGTTTTCGTACTCCGAACCTGTTTTGAAGGTAAGCATGTTCTCTGTAAAAGAAGAAGGGACGGATGCGGTTTGTTGATGTTCGTCCTCAAATGCTCCTGTCACGGGTGTAATATTATTTACCTGTGTTTCTATAGTGCCTTCTCCTTTCGTCCAGTAGGTAAGCCTGTAATCTTTTGAAGGGCTCAGGTAAAGGTATTGGAACAGGGTTTCACCCGGTCTCAGCATAAATCCGGCCTTGCCCGATCTTTTACCGGCAGGACTAATGGTCGCGGTTCCTTCCCATGGCAAAATGTGGCGGCTGTATTCTGCACCGCCGTTGGGTAATTCGTTATCATCCTCTAACGGCCATTGATAACCGCGGATATAATCTACTTCCATGTTCACGGTGCCGCCACCGCCATAACTTCCCAAAAGCACATTCATAAAATGATTGGGTGCGTATATCTTATTTTTGTCGGAATATTCTTTGATCAGGTTTCCGTTAATATAATGTTTGATGGCAGCAGGTGTCCATAAAATGCCATGTACTACCCAATTATCTATATGCTGGTAGCCCTCAGCAATATGGGTCGCCAGGTTGCGCTGGAATTTACCGTTGCTGTCTACATGCCCGTGAAGCACAAACTGCGCGTTCAGGTATTCAAAAATATCTATTTCAAATACCTGCCCCTTTGGACGGATCCCTTTAACCCCTTCCAGCACTGTTCCCTGTTCGAGATAATATTTCAGATCCGGTCCGGGAGAATCGAACCAGAAGGCCGTATTCAATCCGCGTGGCTTACCGGTACTGCTTCTTTTCACCCGCGCTTCAAAATAACCACCGCGGCTGTTGTCCAGCAGGTTTTCATTCTTCCCCCAGTCATAGGTTTGAATAGAGGATATCTTCTTTCCGTTCTTTATATCGTACACTTCTGCCGGCAGGCTATCGTTGGTAAAGAGATTAATGGTCTTTCCGTTGAGTGTGTAGGCTGCCTGGGGCAGGCTGTCTGTTTTCATTTTACGGAAGTTGATCTTGTAGAGATAATCTATGCTCGAATAATAATTGGTGGACCATTTATTCCGGTTCAGTAATTCATCATTAAATTCATCATGCCAAAACAATAACATGCCTTCAGGTACCGCGGCAGAGCTGGGTATGTCCAGTTGATTTGTTTCGTCTGGATCCAGCGCCCACTGTTTGGTAGTCACCGTTTCCCCGTATGCGGAATTGTTTTTACCGTCTGCTTTTCGGGACTCCATCCATACAAAATATTGGTGTTCCGGCTGCACATCCTGTATATAATAGCGGGTTGTATTTGCATCTACAACTGCCTGCGGCCGGGCAGGCTTTTTATTTTCCGTTGACCAGTATATATTAAGATCCTGTTGCGTTGCACCGCAATGCGTCCATTGTATCCTGATCCAGCTCCTGGTGCCCAGTAGCTTCAGGTTGCATGCTACGGCAGACTCCTGGGCGCAAACCGGTTGGACATAACATAAAATTGCAAGTGTGGCGGTTATTGATAACCTGGATAAGAATGACCGTATTGACATAGCGTTAAAAATATTTTTTTAGACCGGTGTTTCCCAACTGTATACAGCCTGATGCCGGCGCCTCTTTGTATATTAATGATGAATGGTTCCGATTATATTTACCCGGTACCTGTTGTTTTTATCCTTCCATATTTCCATTCCTTCGTTGGCGAACTGTATCGAATAGGAAGGAAGATATTGTAATGCCGCTTCAGGATCCGGCAGCCACAATCCTATTTTAAAGTTTCCTTTTGTATTCAATGTAATAGTACCTTTCATTTCATGAAACAGGGCCCTGTAATCGTTGGTGGTCACATCAAAGGGTTGCCAGCCACGGGGATCATCCGGAAGCTGTTGCTGCTGCACGATAGTATTGCTGTCGTCAATCAGCAGCAGGTACACGGGCCTGGGGTTGTGGGGTGCTGAGAATCCTGTGTTTTTTACAATAATGTTATAATCAAGGTTATCACCGTTGACAATATATTTTGTTGAGGTTGTATCTATATAAAACCTGTATCCCAAATGATCCCTGATAAATTCGTAGGCGCTGCGCCTGCAATTTTTGCCGGCTTCCACGAAATAACTTTCATCAAACAGGACGTTCCATGACCGTAATTGTTCCGGCGTCAACGGAAATTCTTTCCAGTGTCTGATGTTCAGTTCATTGTTCTGTGTGATGTCAAATAAGTTATAATGATGATCCCGCAGGATCTTCAATGTATTGGGTACGGATATAATGCTGTGCAGGCCCCATTCCGTGGCCTCGGCATATGGTATTTCACCCATTACCTGCACATAGGGTGATTCTTTTCTTACCTGTTCGTAGTCGGGGCTGTTAAATACATAATCATTGCCCGGTGCTTTGGGGTGTTCCGAAGCTGTGAAGTAGTCATTATTATATCCCATGCGCCTGATATAACTTTCAGGGAGGTCGAGCCTGCTCCGTTGACTGGGATAACGCAGTGTGGTCTGCCTGTCAGAAAAGATATCGAGTATCCTCATGGTTAGCCGGGTCCTGTTGGCATAGTCCGTTGTCATCGGCGAATTGTGACCTTCTCCCCATGCGCCGATAAATCCGATCTGCCAGATCGTGATGAACCCGATATTTTTTTTGATGAACGGTTCCAGTTGGTCAAGGTGTCGGAATACATCGCTGAAGGCAGCATCGGTACTGCCATAATCAACATCATATGCGAACCGGAGAATTACTTTATAACCTTTCTTTTTTACCTCGTCAAACAGCAGCTGCATTTTGTTGAACGCACCGGCGGAAATATCCTTGCCCACATATTCCGTCAGGTAAATATACAGTTGCAGTCCGGTAATCCCGTCTGCCTGGCTGTTGAACCTGGTATTCTGGTCGTCGATCCATCCCCGGGGATAGGTATAGGCGTGAAAAGGATTTTTTAAATTATGAATGAAATAATTTGACTCCAGGTTATAACCCCGTTCGGGGTTTGCTAATGCTTTTTTGCTCCTGGTTTCCATGGTATCCGGTGTAATACCGTTCATACCTGTATGTGCTTTTACGCAACCAACAGATACGAACGACAGTACTACCGGTAGTATAAAGCTGGTAAAACCTTTCATACTATCAGCTTTGCCGGCCTTTTAATTAATAGCCGGGATTCTGGGTGATCTTTTTATTTTCGTTGATGGCCCATTGTGGGATCGGGAAGATCAAACGGGTTTCATCAAAATAGGAGGCGTTCCTGGATTGCGCCTCAGACAGGTATTTTCCATGCCTGATGAGGTCTTCCCTGCGATGTCCCTCCATAAATAATTCTCGGAAACGCTCATCAAGTATAAAATCATTCAGCTCATCCCCGCTTGCAAACTGTCCGGCTGTAATGGCTGCTGCTTTTGCTCTTTCACGTACCTGGTTAATGAGCCCGATGGCTTCGCTGTTCAGCGGTTCCAACTTGTTCAGGGCTTCGGCTCTTAACAGCAATACGTCCGAATAGCGATAGATAACCCAGTCATTGCCGTGCGCTTCACCGGTAGAATTAGGATCTGCCGGATATTTATACGGTACGGCGCCCATCTGGGCCCAGGATTCGTTGATGGAACGCAGGCTTTTTATGCCATCTGCAGTGTTGATGCTGCCCCAGAGAGATTGCAGCCGCTCATCACCTGCCTGGAATTTGTCGTACATTCTCCAGGGCACTTTATAGCCGCCCCATTTTTGAACAGGAATGTCGTTCGGTTCCACATATTCCGATGGAAGCGTATGTGCCAGCCAGTTATTATAGCGGTCATTTCCTACCATTAGTGGTACGCCGAGCACTATTTCGTCGTTCATTTCATTGTCTACGGCAAAAACGGAGATATAGGAACCCTGTAACTGGTAAACATTCAGATCCATTATTTCCCTGGATATTTTATCCGCTTCTGTCCAGTCTTTATCGTGCATTGCGAGTTTCAGCAATACCATTAAGGCTGTTCCTTTGGTAATACGGCCGTAGTCGGCTGCGGGGTACTTGTCAGGCAGTGCATCTGCTGCTTCCCTGGCAGTTGTTTTAATAAAATCCACCATCCATTCCTTTGTCGGGCGCTCGGGCTGGAAATCGGTATTGGCATCCATGGTAATGGCAGGATCGATAACAACAGCGGTAGGACCGTAAAAGTCATACAGGGTATAGGCAAGCAGGGCAATGACGCCTTTCATTTCGGCCTGGTACCGTGCCTTCAGGTCTTCGTCTATTTCTATAGGCTTTAGTTGCTCGATAATGTTCACGCAATTGGTAATGGCCTTGATATACGGGCCATACGTTTTTGCCGTTACATGTTCGCTGTTGGAGTTCCAGAGAAATTTGTCATAGGTTTCCCATACGCCTCCGCCCCAATAACAAACAAATTCGTCGGTGGTGGCTTCATTCATAATGAACCTGGATTGCCAGGAGATGTCACCGAACCCACTGTAGGAGCCACGGCTTAAGATGCCATAGCCACCGGTAACCAATGTGCGGGCGTCTTCGGCATTCTGGGGATAGTTGGAAGGGCTCAGCCTGTCAAATATCTGCGGCTCCAGCTTTTCGCAGGATGAAAAGATACCGGCGAGGCAACCCGTTGTTAATAATATGATCAAATACTTTTTCATAATAATACTTTTCATTTTTTAAAAACTAACATTCAGACCCAGCGTATACGATCTGGCCGGCGGATAGATGGACCGGATTGGAGGATTTCCTTTAGGAGTAATCTCCGGATCTATTCCTTTGAAGCTGGTGAAAATAACCGGGTTGGCAGCATCCACATATATCCTCAGGTCACTGAACCAGCGTTTGTTCTTTTGCAGGTCTGTGAAGGTATATCCCAATGTAATATTTCGTACCCTGGCAAAATCTGCTTTCTGCAACAGGTATTGCTGTGAGCCGGGGAAAGGACTTACCACGTAAGGGTTGGGATATTTCCCGTTCTGGTTTTCGCTTGACCAGAACTGATCAAGCATGTTCGGAATGTTCCAGCCCCTGTTGATATTGGGATATATATCTGTTACATATCCTAAATAATCGTTGTTGCGCTTGATACCCAGCATACCGTAGATGTGGATATTAAGGTCGAAGTTTTTATAGGCAAACGTATTGCCGAAGCCGAAGATCAGCGATGGATCAACATTACCTATTTTCACAACGTCTGCATCGTTCAGCTTGCCATCCGGCTTACCGGTCAACTGGTTATTGTCATCATACCCGTTGATATCTTTTATCTTCTGTGTGCCGGGTAATGCACCGGGCATATGCGGGATCACTTCGCCTGGTTGCACGAAGCCATCAAGCACATACCCCCAATTTACTCTTATGGGATCTGTTGCGGACTCGTAAGAACGCAGCACTACATCCGGGCTTCTTTCTTTCCACCGGTCGCGGTAAGCAGATAACATAACATCTGTACTCCAGGTGAATGCTCCTACCAGGTTCCTTGTATTCACCGTTACCTCGAAGCCTTTGCTGGAGGTCTTACCCAGGTTGGCTGCCACCCTGTCAAGCGGAAGATAGGTTTTCAACTGCCTGTTTCCAAGCAGATCGGACACCACTTTAGAGAATAGTTCACCGGTAATATTGATACGGTTGTTGAATAATCCCAGGTCAATACCCAGGTTATACTCCGTAGTGGTTTCCCAGCGCAGGTAGGGGTTGGCGTAAGAAGAAAGATAAGTGCCGGCATTCACACTGTTGCCAAAAAGATAATCGGAGCCGAATGAGTAAAAAGCGAAGGCGCCGGAGATGTTGCTGTTACCTGTCTGACCCGCACTGAACCTGAGCTTTGCGGTGGAAAGCCAGGAAAGGTTCTGAAGGAAATCTTCCTGGTCCAGGCGCCATGCAACTGCCCCGGAAGGAAAATAACCGAAACGGTTACCTTCTCCAAACCGGCTGGATCCGTCTGCACGCATGGTGAGGGTAACAAGATATTTACCCAGCAGGTTATAGTTGATCCTTCCAAAATAAGAAGCCAGCTCATTTACACCTTTGTAAGAACCTACCGATGGCCGGGAAGATTCTCCCGAACCGATATTGTTGGTCAGGAATGCGTCGGTTGGGAACTTGTTATTACCAAGGTTGTGGCCGGATGTGCCCATCGATTGCCATTCATAGCCTACCAGCGCGTCTAACTGGTGCGCGGTGCCCAGTTTCCTGCCGTAACTGATGGTTGTATTGAACAGCTGGTCGAACCGGTTATTCTGGTTGATATTGGCCTGTCCGCCTACAGCATCTCCGTACATCGTGCTTTTAGGCAAATAGATATTGGTAAGTCCTTCCTGCTTATCAAAGCCCAGCTGCGTTCTGATCTTCAGGTTTTTGACAGGTTCAAACTCCGCAAAGGTTTGTACCATCAGCCTGTTTTGCTGCGTATTATTGCTGATCTCCAGCAACGATACCGGGTTGGGGAAGAAGGTAGAATTGGGTACTATGGAGTAAGATCCGTCGGCTAATCGAACCGGCAGGCTCGGGGTAAACTTCAGCGCGGCTTCCAGTACGCCTGTATTTTCAGCAATGCCGGTACCGATAGCAGGGTTGTTTATATCAATTTTACTGCCGGTTGCTTTCACTCCCGCTTTTATCCAGCTATTGATTGTTTGTGTAATATTCACACGGCCGGTAAACCTTTTAAAATCATTCGCCTTTACAATACCTTTCTGGTCAAAATGATTGAAAGAGATGAGGTAATTGGTTTTATCAGAAGCACCGCTGATGCTGATATTTTGTTCCTGGATCTTACCCGTACGGGTTACTTCATTGATCCAGTTGGTACCTGCTCCCGCATTATTGATTTCCTGATCGGTATAGGGAGGTGTAAAAGGATCTACCGTTGAAGGATCAACGTTGCCATATACCCCGATCTTATTATCCAGCATCCACCTCTCTTTTAAGTATTCCGTACGCGCCTGCATCCATTGGGAGGCGTTCATCATATCCCAGGGCTTCATTACATTCTGGAAGCTGTTTTTCATATCGAAAGAAACCTTTGCTTTTCCCTGTTTCCCCGATTTTGTTGTAATAAGGATCACACCGTTCGCAGCCCTGGCACCGTAAATGGCTGTTGCGCTGGCGTCTTTCAGTATCTCTATGGATTCAATGTCGTTGGGATTAATGGAGTTTAACGGACTCCTGGAGCCAATGGAGTAACGGGTTCCGGTACCCGGGTCAGCACCACCTGACAGCGGAAAACCATCAACGATGTACAGTGGTTCGTTGCCTGCGCCTGTAGACGCGGCGCCCCTGATCAGCACTTCTACGGCAGCACCAGGCTGCGCGTCATTCGCCCGTATCTGTACACCTGCGGCTTTTCCCGCCAGCATCTGCTCCACATTGGGCGTAGCGGCCTTGGGCAGGTTGTCGGCTTTTATAGAACTGATAGCACCGGTAAGGTCCGATTTTTTCTGGGCACCATAACCAATAACGACTATTTCATCCGCTGCTGTTATTTCCCGTTGCAACATGATGGTGCCGAGGTCTGCACTAACGGGCAACTCTACATTCTGATACCCGATAAAAGAGATCACTATTGTGCCCTGGTTATTGGAGAGAGATAAAGTGAAGTTTCCGTCTGTGCCTGTAGAAGTCCCTGCTTCGGATCCTTTCAGCTTTACCGTGGCGCCCTGTAAAGGAGCCCCGGTTTCATCCAGTACTTTTCCGCGTACTTCAATGGGGGGCGGTATGTTTTGTTGTTGTTGCGTGCGCCCGGAGCGTTTTGTTTTTATCACGATCGTTTTTTCAATAATCGTATAGTCAAAAGGCATGCCTGCCAGGCATTTGTCCAGCGCCTCCTCCAGGGTTGCATTCTGCAGCTGAACCGTCACTTTCCGGGCTTCTTTTAAAGCCTTGTTCTCGTACCAGAAGTAATAGCCGGTTTGCTTTTCAATTTTTTTGAAAACAGATTCCAGCCGTACATTTTTTTCGGACAGGGATACCGATTGGGCGAAGCCGGTAGCGCTTACCCTGAGCATGGTGACAATAAGTAAAATGGTCGTTAGTTTCATTACTAACAGCGCCCGGCGTAACCTCGCGGGGCAGGTTTTGGTGATGGAGGTTTTCCGGTGGTGCAGAAAACGCCCGATAGCAATCAAATACATAACTTTGGTTGTTGGGGTTTAAAAAATAACAATTCGCGTTGTTTGTGCAAAAGCCCAATAGCCGCCGGGTCCCGGGCCAACGGGATCCGGTTTTTTATGAGCCATGGTGGAAGAATCAGGTCATCATCAGTTGGTTGTTTTGGTTAAAAATGGTTATATCAGGAAGTTTATAATAAAATCTGTTCTGTCAGGGCGTGACAACAATCCTGTTCTGCTCTATCCTGAAATGAATATTACTCTGTTCCAGTATTTTCAGCACATTCGATAATTGCGTATTGCGGGTTATTTTCCCTGAAAACGCTCTTTCAGGTAATGCTCCCTCGTAGCTGACATCCAGGTTGTACCATCTTCCTATCTGTCGCATGATCATGCGGATGTCTGCATTGCTGAAATTGAACAAGCCGTTTTTCCAGGCCATTACTTCATCCAGGTCCACATCGCTGGCAATGTCGATGCCGCCTTCAGCGTTGCACCTTGCCTGCCTGCCGGGAACAAGCGCCGTTTCCTTCTTTTCAACAGCGGTCACATTCGTTAATACATGCACCCGCCCTTCCAGCAGGGTCACTTTTATATCAGCTTCATCATCATAGGCATTTATGTTGAAATGTGTTCCTTTTACCTGTACCTGCATATCGTCTTTTTGTACAATAAACGGGACGAAATCTTTCTTGTTAGCAGAGGTGCGTGCGGCGGCTACTTCAAAATATACTTCGCCGGTAACAGTTACTTTTCTTTCGTCAGCGGGAAAGGAGGCAGGATAACGGATGGATGAGGCGGCATTCAGCCAGACCTTCGTTCCATCGGGTAATACCAGTTGGTACTGACCACCTCTCGGCGTGCTCATGGTATTATATAAGGTTTCGGCTGTTCTTTGACCGTCTGTTTTGTACAGGATCTTTCCATCTTCCGATTTCACAATGGCTACATTCCCCTGTTTGGTAATTTCCCCGTTACCGGCACTGTCCAGCGCTACCACGCTGCCATCAGCCAGTATCAGGGTTGCTGTGTTTTTACCGGGAGCGGCATCTGTTTTATTATCAGATGGTTGTTCCTGCTGCACAATTTCCGGGGGGGTATGCTTATTATAGAAAAACATCCAGGTACCTGATAATAGGATGACCAATCCTATTGCCGCCGCCACCCAGTATCCTGTATGCCGTTTTGCCGATACGATAACCGGGCTGTCGGTCTGCTGCTCAATCATATTCCTGAACGCAACCGTTTCCACAGATGCGTCTGCCATTTCGGCTTTTAGCAACTCCAGTAAGCGCTTCGCCTTTTCTGCATTCGCCCTGAGTTGGGGATCAGCTTTCATTCGTTCCTCCCAGCGAATAAGCTCCTCCCTGTCGCCTGTGCAGTATTTGAGAAACGATTCATTTGTCAATAAGCCTTCAATATGCGAAGAGTCGCTATGGTTCATAAGCAAATAATATGTGAGTTATAATATCATGAAGCAGGAAAACAGTTTTTTTTCCCAGGAATGAAGCCGCTTTTTTAAAAAATAACGCAAACGGTTGCGCGGCAGGTCCTTTATTTCCAGAAAAACAGGAGGAGTAAAAGAGCGGTCAGTATGCTGTTGCGCAGTTCATCCGCGAGCGTTTTAACAGCATTGTACACGGTGTTGTAGGCGGTCTTCAGGCTTATCCCGGTTACCTGCTCAATTTGCTGGTAATCCATATTCTTATAGTACCTCAGATGGATGAGCTCTTTTTGCCGATCCGTCAGTTTTTTCATGGCAGCCTGTACCTTTTTCCTTGTTTCTTCGGATTGCTGTATAGCGATCAATATGTCTTCATAAGACATTTCTGCATTTTCATAGGTTACATCTGTCAGCAGCAGTCTTTTATCGGAATATGACGGATGGAAGATTTTCCTCCGGATACATGCGAACAGGTATGCCTTTACGTTTGTGACGGGTTTCAGCCTGGGGTGCTGTTCCCATAAATGCAGGAATACATCATTGATGGCGTCTTTCGCGGTATGCATACTGTTACTTAACTGAATGCCATAGCTCAACAGGTCCTTGTAGTTATATTCGTATAATACCAGCATCGCCTCAGCGCTACCCGCTCTCATCTTTTCCCACTGGGTCTCCATATCTTCAACAGTATAGTCTGGTTTCATAAAGTTCCTCTAAAATTAGTTGTTTTATCCAATTTTGCAGGGATGATCATGATAACCCGAAATATTGAAATAATTAACAATAATTATCAGCGGAAATAATAAACTTGCAGGTAACCGGTGTTGTTATCATGGAGGAAAAGGAGGGGCGGGGGCGCCGGTTAACGCACTGCTTATGCAACAAAAGGGATTTTTTCTTGTATTTGTCTGGCTTTTTCTTTCACTGCCGGCTTTGAACGCCCAGTTCTCTACAGATAGCGTCAGGAAGCTCCTGAATGCCCCTATGCCGGATAAACAGCAAAAAATTCAGCTGCTCATCCGATTGGCGGCTGCTTTGAATGCCGACTCCACGAACCAGGCGCTGAACCATGCCAATGAAGCTTACCTGCTTTCCCTGGAGGAAGATAACCGTTTGCTACAAAGCCGTTCGTTGATAGCGCTTTCCGAGGGCTACCTGTATAATGACAGGTACGACCAGGCCCTGCAATATGCCTATACCGCGCTTGACCTGAGCCTGGAAGAAAGAGACAAGACACTGCAGGCAGCTGCGTATACCCGGCTGGCCTGGGTATTTTTTGATATAGAGAATGCAGACCTTGCCATGGAATATCACCGTGAGGCGCAGCGCTTGCTGGAAGAGCTCCATGACGAAGAAAAGCAGGTGGTTAACCTGAATGCGATCGGGCTTACCTACCTTATGAAAGCGCAGTATGATTCTGCTATTGCTTATTTTAGTGAGACGATACAACGTGCCGAAAACATTGGAGCGATGTACATGGTCACTGCCGGACTGGTCAATACCGGCAACTGCTATAAAAACCTGGGACAATACCGGGAAGCGCTGACATCTCTCCGCCAGGTAATACAAACAGCCGGCAACAGGGCCCTGACCCAGGCAGAAGCATTGAACCTGATGGCCGAGTGCCATTTGATGCTTCGGCATTATGACTCTGCAAGGGTACTGCTGGAAGAATCCAGGACATTCATCAACAGCTCCACGTCCAATACAAAAAAAGAGCTGCTGCTGGATAATCTCCTCATTTCCTCCCGCCTTGCCAGCAACGACAGGAATTTTCAGCAGGCATACGAATACCTCACCAGCTATATTGCTATCCGGAACCAGATCATTTCCAAAGAGAAGGCAGATGAAGTGGTTGGTTTGAAGCTGAAGCGACAGGAATACCTGAACGAAGAGCAGGTACGGCTGCTGATTGCTGAAAGGCAACTAAAAAGGTTTCAGCGAAACGCTTTCCTGGTGGGTTTCATTTTAATGACCGTTATTGTATTGCTGATCATTAACCGCTTACGGCAGCGGCAGCGAAAGGAAAAAGAGCTTGCCGGGATCAGGCAGGCGCTGATGGAAAAGAACCTGCAAAGTGCCGTATCAGAAAAAGAGATCCTGAATAACAAGCTGGAATTTAAAAATGCGGAGCTTAAAAACACAGCTTTATACATATCGCAGCGAAACGAGATGACGCGGCAGTTCGTGGAAGAACTGGAAGTGCTGAAGCACGGCTTTAAAAAGGAAAGCCTGTCCGAATTTAACCGGCTGATCAACCGCTTCCAGTATGACCTTGACCTGAACAGGGGGGTAAATGAATTTAACCTGGCTGCCGATGAAATGCACAAGGATTTTCTTTATAATCTCCACCAGCAATATCCTGACCTTACTGAATCGGAGAAAAGGCTCTGCCTGCAGATCAGGCTGAACCTTTCTGTTAAGGACATTGCTTCCATCAGGAATATTTCCGTTAAATCCGTTGAAATGGCACGGTACCGGCTGCGCCGGAATTTCGGGCTGAAACACGAAGAAAGCCTGAATGAATTTCTGAGCAAATTCTGAGGATTGGAGGATATAGCTCATAAGCTCTTTAACGTTTGTCAGGAGGGCGATGGAGACGAACCGTGGTATTCAGCCGGCACGAAGCTTGGCAGGAGAAAATAATATGAAGCCAGGATACATTGCCAGTGTTAAGTCAATTCAATAATGTCTGTCCTTTTTCCCGCAGACTACGCAGATAAGCGCAGAAGGCTTTGATTATCTGCGGAATTCAGCGGAATCTGCGGGAGATCTCAAATGAAAATTCATGTTTGACATAACACTAGTATGTCTGTACCAAACTTAAGGATAATGTTGAACCATTGTATTTTTCAGAAAAATCGGGATAAGTCGTGGCGGTACCTAAACTTCGTTATGGAAAACTGCCGTACGGTACCAATACAAAATAAAGATAATGGCTGATCAGTAAGTTACTATCTGTCGCAAGTGATGCTCGAGATGTTCAACATAATCCATACACAAAAATTCAAGCGTGTATTTATTACCTTCGTTTGTCTCGCATTCCCGTTTCCAGTTTTTGTTGGGTATGTGCCGTAAAAGTGCAGCCAGTTGTTTATTGTAAATTGTCCAAAAAGCGATCAACTGGTGACTGTCCATCTTCTGGTGAAAGCTGTACTCATTCCATTTATCCTGGTTGTAAATAATTTTAGGAATGTTTTCAAACTGTCCCCGGACAAAACGTTGGTGGTTATTAGCCGCACTGCCTATGAGATGCCCTATGATCTCTTTCCTGCTCCACTTGTCCGGTGCAGACCTGGTTGAAAAAGCCGTCTCATCTATTTCCGCCAAAAGGCTTGGAATGGTGTCGCATAAATACTCAAGCCTGTTTATTGCATTTGCTGTCATAAAATCAGTCATGTATAAATGACATGATATAATCTCTTATTTCCTTTCTTTGTTTTTTATCCGCACGGTCATCCATGTCGTTGTGAGTTGTATTTGAAAGCTTTAT
The DNA here is from genome assembly GCA_934502905.1 of uncultured Chitinophagaceae bacterium. Classification (GTDB taxonomy): domain Bacteria; phylum Bacteroidota; class Bacteroidia; order Chitinophagales; family Chitinophagaceae; genus Agriterribacter. Next base: position 41,570 of record CAKSVK010000004.1, on the reverse strand, counting down.
AATGGTCATTCCATACTTTTTCTGCTCTTCCTCAGTTGGTAAAACGCCTTCGTCGGCAGGCTGATCACTTGAACGCAAAGAATAAACCCTGGGATCAGCTGTTATCGGAAAAGCCATTCGCCTGTTGTCTAACGTAATGATTTTGTCAACTATATCCGGATGCTTTTGAGGGAATAGTGCGACCATATCCCCGCCATTTGAATGTCCGATTAAAGAAATGTGCTTAAAGTTTAAGCGGGGATTCGATTTTTTTAATTCGTTTATGGTAAACAGGATATTATCAGCGCCCCGCTCCCAGAACGGTCGTCTGACAATTTGTGGAATTCCCGGAGGAATTAAGCTGTCTGTGGGTAGCTCATGTTGAATGCTTGCCACAAAATATCCTTTAGAGGCCAGATATTCCGTTAAATAAGAATAGTGTAAATAGGAGCCCCCATTGTTTTGTCTATACCCGTGACTAAAGATCACTACACGGGGGCTGTCAATTTTTGGTATATAAAATGCTACCGGTATTTCTCTGTTTCGTGATTGATCAAACAACGTCAAAGTGTCCAGCTCAAAAGTATAAGTCTGGTTATTTACTGTTTTCTTACTTGTTATACAACTGGTCAAAAGTAAATATGCCAGTAACGTCAAGCAGGTATTTTTACGCATTTCAAAATTTGTAGTGGGTCGCTTTACAATGATCAGTAGTGTATAAATTTAGAAACGGAAAGGCAATTAATTTGCTCACTCTTCCTCCATTATATTTTTGATCTTTTCCAGTTCAATAATATACGGTTATTTTAACAATTTACGATTTTCAACATCTTGCAATATGCTCATTTGTTGAATGGCTATTTTGTTTAGCTTTATCAGCCGCTCCTTTTGAGATACTTTCTCATTGATAAAAACTGCGTTCAGGTTTTCCATATTTGAAAGACAGATCAGTTCGTTAATAGTCGCATAGTCCCGGATGTTTCCTTTCAGAACTGGATTAGCTTCCCGCCATTGTTTGGCTGTCATCCCAAATAGTGCAACATTCAATACATCCGCTTCATTAGCATAAATGGCTGATGTTTGTGCCGGTGATAATTCTTTCGGAATAAGGTTATGCTTAATAGCATCCGTGTGAATACGATAATTGAGTTTAGCCAGCTCTCGTTTAGCTGTCCAACCCAACTGTCTTTGTTCTTCTTCTTTGAGGCGTTGAAATTCGGTAATCAAATAGAGTTTAAATGGAACACTGATTGCTGAACCAAACTCAAATGCAATATCTTTATGGGCATACGTCCCTCCGTACTTTCCTTTCTTTGCAATTATGCCGATTGCGTTGGTTTTCTCAATCCATTCCGAAACGCTCATTACGAAGCTTGGTAACCCTGCCTGTGATTTAAAGTGGTCAAATTCCACCACTTTAAAATCGGGATTGTTTATTTGTTCCCAGGTTCCCAAAAATTCAAGCGTATAACGGGTTCTTATCCAATTCTTTATTATGTCGGCCGCACGGCTTGTACTTTCCCTGGCATTTGCCATGTCGGTAAGCGAAATATAATCTCGGTCTCCAACTGATATAATAGTAATTTCGGTGTTCTTTACATTAATTTTTGCCATAGCCATACAAAGTTGCGAAAAATATGCAGATTAATGGACTTCCTGAAATACAGGAAGCCTGTCTGCCATACGTTGTTTGACTCCAGCGGTTGATCTTAATGTCTGATTGGATTTTCAGGCTACGCACACCGGGGGTCTCCTGATGGTTTGTAACGTCAGAGTTAACTTTTCAAGAAAAGATTCTTCCGCTCGCTACACTGTATTCGCCCGACCGGAACGATGCCGGAACTTGCCGATCAGCATTCCTGCAGTACAGGTGTGCGACGCAGGGGAACGGTGAGCAGCGATGTATAGTTGACCACATACAACCCCTCTTTCATTCTTCGAAGCATCTTTCATAAGCTTTACAGGCGGAAACACCGCGGGAAAGTCCTTTTGTAGAGTGCTTGTAGAGGTGGTTCTAATGATAAGTAGGGGTAGAAAATATGGACTTTGATTTTTGACAGGATATATTTGTTTAGACATGTTCTTTGTCAGAAAGCATTAAAAATCAATTACAAATGCAAAAAATCAAACTACTGCTTACGAAAAAGCTATGGCTTTTCTGTTTGTCTGCACTTATGATGCCGGGACTTTTCGCCGGTTCCTTCCAGGCGGACTGGACAGTAAAGGGAAAAGTAACCGACAAGAATGGGAATCCCGTCGCACATGCCAGTGTGATGGTAAAAAACAGCTCGGCAGGTGGCACCGGCGATGAGGAGGGAAATTTTTCACTGGTGGTTCCCGCTAATGCCACCCTTGTGATCTCGGCTACGGGATTTGCTCCCACAGAAATCAAACTGACGGGTAACAACCAGCAGCTCAGCGTTACGCTACAGGATCTGCAGGAGAGCCTGGAGGAAGTGGTGGTGGTGGGTTACGGCACCCAAAAGAAAAGTGACGTAACGGCTGCCATCTCTACCGTAAACACCAAAAATATTGAAAGGCAACCGGCTGCCAACCTGGGAACACTATTGCAGGGACAGGCTGCCGGGGTAACGGTAACTACCTCCTCCGGAGATCCCGCAGGCAACCCGGTAGTGCTGGTAAGGGGGCTCAATAGCATGAACAACGACCGTCCGCTGTATGTGGTAGACGGGGTGCCGCTTGGGTTTGTGTATGACCTGAACCCGAATGATATCGCTTCCATCAGCGTGCTGAAAGATGCTTCCGCCGCCACTATTTACGGGGCCCAGGCAGCAGGCGGCGTTATCCTGATCACTACTAAAAAAGGAAAATCGGGTGAACCGGCTATCAATTACAACGGTTATGTGACCTCTCATAAGCTCGATCAGAATATAGGATTGCTGGATAAAGTGCAAATGAACAAGGTAGTGCGGGAAGCATTCACCAACGATGGGGCTACGCCACCTGCTTATACCGACGATGATTCAAAATACGGAAATACCGACTGGCGGGGCGCTTATTTTAAAACCGGGCTGGAGCAAAAGCACGATGTGGATGTATCGGCAGGCAGCGAAAAGATGACTTACCGCCTGTCTTTGGGCGCCTGGGAGCATACAGGTACAGTAATCAATTCCGGCTCGAGGAGATATAACGCACGCCTGAACTCTGAAATAAGGCTTTTTAAAAGCAGGCTGAAGATAACGCCTATACTGGCTTATACAAGGTTCAACAATAAAAACTTTGGAGATGTATTGGGAGACGGGAATGCCGGCTTTTCAGACATCATGAATATTTATGCCAACAATCCACATAAGGAGATATACGACCCCACGACCCCTCACGGTTATGCCAAACCGTTGCCGGAGCTTACCGCCAATAATCCCGGCAACCCGGTAGGGGAGCGGATGCTGTCGAGAAACCGCAGCATTGATGATCAGTTCCAGATAAACCTGGCTGCCGACCTGAAAATTTACAAAGGGCTTTCCTATAATTTTTCGATCGCTAAAACCATTGTAAACGCATTTGGGTATAGCCAGACGGATCCTTATGATTTCGGCGCCCAGTCTTTTGTTGAAAACCCTTCAAGATTTGAAACGAGGGGCAGGACAGAATACCTGGTATATAATCACCTGCTGAATTATGATCTCAATCTGGGAGAGCATGGTATTAAAGCGCTGGCGGGATTTTCCCGGCAAAAAGATGAATACCAGGGTACCACGGCAGGGGGCAATCACCTTTCCTCCCGGCTGATCGAAGCGCTTTCCGGTTTGATCGTGGATGGTCCTTCCGATTATATCCGGGGTGGTGGATGGAACTATGCCAATACGCTCCAGTCTTATTTCGGGCGCCTGAACTACAGCTTTGCAGACAAATATTTTGTGCAGGGCAGTATACGAAGGGATGGCTCTTCCAGGTTTGGTCCTGAAAATAAGTACGGTAATTTTTATTCTGCATCTGCCGGCTGGTCGCTGCATAATGAGGAGTTCTTTAAAGTTCCTTTCATCAGTGAGCTGAAGCCGAGGGTAAGCTACGGTATCGTGGGTAACCAGAACATCAGCAATTTCCAGTTTCTGGCCATGATCTATTTAAGAGCCAGCGATCCTTTGCTTAATTATCCGTTCGGCAACCTGCCCAGCCAGCAGGTATCGGTAGGCGCCGCAGCCGTAGCCCTGGCCAACAATAATATTAAATGGGAGCAAACAGCTACCTTTAACGCGGGTATCTCTTTCGGCTTACTGGAAAACCGCATCAGCGGTAACGTAGATTATTTCCGGTCCAGGACAACCGATATGCTGGCGGAAACGCCGATTCCCGCCTCCTCCGGCATCACCGTGCTGCCTGTGACCAATATCGCTAACATGGAAAACCGCGGCTGGGATTTTTCACTGACATATAAAGGTAAGGCCGGTAAGGATTTTAATTTTGATGTGACGGCTATCATGTCGCATGCAAGGAACAAGATATTGAAGCTGGGTTATGAGGAAGGTGTGATCGCGGACGGTTTTGTTGATTTCAATAACCGCCCGGCTACTATTACGCAGCAGGGATCACCGTTAGCATCCTTTTACCTGTATAAAACAGAAGGAATGTTCAACTCGCAGCAGGAAATAGATGCCTATGTAAATAAAGACGGAGAGCTGCTGCAGCCCAATGCAAAACCGGGTGATCTCCGGTTTGCGGATGCCAATGGAGATGGCGCTATTGATGATAATGACAAGGTTCTGATGGGAAATGGATTGCCCAACCTTGATTTTGGATTTACATTTAATGCCTCCTACAAAAATTTTGACCTGAACCTTTTCTTCAACGGGAAGCAGGGGCAAAAAGTCTACAACGGAGCCAGGATGTTCCTGTACCGTTTTTTCCGGTCAGACGATCTGCTGAATGCCTGGTCATCCTCGCATACAGACGCTGACGTATTCCGGCTTTCCAACAGTGATGAAAACCAGAATTTCCGTGTTTCGGATTATTTCCTGGAAGATGCTTCTTTCATCCGGCTGAGGAATATCCAGTTGGGATATACAGTGCCGCAAAAGCTTACCGAAAGAATATCGCTGAACAGGCTGAGGATATATGTAGGAGCCTTTAATCTCCTGACCTTTACCAAATACTCGGGTTTCGATCCCGACCTCTCCAGCAACGGCATATTCAGCCGGGGGGTAGACAGGGGCTTCTACCCGGTGAGCAAATCATTTGTGGCCGGCATCAACATAGGTCTGTAACGTTGACGGAGAATACAATATGAAACCCGCAAGGAAAACAATAAAAGACATTATAATGAAAGCAAAAATAATACTGGCGATAGCTGTGATGGTGATCTCGGCTTCCTGCTCAAAAAGCTTTATTGAGCTTGATGATAAACAGAACCTGACAGAAAATACCTTTTGGCTTACCCGGCAGGATGCCATCCAGGGCATCACGGCTGCCTATGCCGCGCTGCAGGGACACGACGGCAGCAAGTGGACACTCTTTGAAGAAGTGTATACAACACTTGCCTACAAAGGGGATGATATTGACAATAACCAGAATGAACCCTATGGTAAAACGCTGGCGTCGTTTACCAATGGTGCAGAAGAAAGCGGTCCCTGGAACCTGTGGGCTACCTGTTATGCAGGAATAGCCAGGAGCAACCAGGTAATAGAAAATGTGCCCGGTATAGAGGCTGTTCCCGAACAGGAAAGAAATGAGATCGTGGGAGAGGCAAAATTCTTGAGGGCTTATAATTATTTTATACTGGTAAACGGTTTTGAAAATGTGCCATTGGTGCTCCGCTTCGAGAAGGATATCGATAAGCTGCAGGCGCCGCAGGCAAGTGCGGCAGATGTGTGGAAGCAAATAGAAGACGACCTGCGGGATGCGGAACAGGTGCTGCCCGAATCATATCCCGATGCATTTAAAGGACGCGCGACCAGGGACGCGGCAAAATCCCTGCTGGGCAAAACCTATCTGTTCCAGGAAAAATGGGGCGATGCCGAGAACAAGTTCAGGGAGGTATATGGCAAATATGCCTTGCTCGACAATTACGAGGATAATTTTAACGCGCTGGCAGAAAACGGGGCTGAATCGGTTTTCGAGATACAGTTCAGCGGCGACAGGAGTATTGCAGATGAAAGACACTCTTTCAACTTTGAAGTGGCTCCCTATGTGCTGGATGGCTGGGAACTGCTGTATCCCTCCGACTGGTTGGTGACGGAAATGAAAAAAGATGTAAGGCCCAACGGCGATTATTCCAAAAGGGTATATGGCAGCCTGTTTTTCGATGCGCCCGGCTCCGAAATGTGGAACCTGGCAACACCCTCGGAGATGGTGAGTTATGCCTCTGTGGCATCCCAGCTCAACCGCCCCAGTTACTTTAAAAAGTATGCCTACCCTTATGACAGGGGAGGCGCTTACCCCGGTTCCAATATTTCCGTTATCCGTTATGCCGATGTGCTGCTGATGTATGCAGAAGCATTGAATGAAAATAATAAGCCCGGCGATGCCATTGATATGGTAAATGAAGTGCGGGCCAGAAGCGGTGCCGTTGCGCTGAACATAGCCGATTTTAACCAGGTGCAGTTGCGGGAGTGGATCCGGCACCACGAGCGTCCCGTAGAGCTGGCGATGGAATGGGGTATTCGCTGGTTCGACCTGATCCGTTGGGGGCGTGGTAACACGGCCAAACTGAATGTGAAGGACCTGCTGACCGCGCACAGCAAACCGTTTGCCAATAATTACGTGGAAAATAAGCATATCCGCTATCCCATTCCCGCCAGGGAAATGGCGGTGAATCCGAGCTTAACACAAAACAACGGCTACTGATGAGTGATAAGTGGGTAGTAGTAAGTAATTAGTAGTCAGTAGTTAGTAGTAAGTGGTGAAACTTACCACTTATTACTAACTACTGACCACTTAATACTTCCCACCTACTACTTAAATTGTGTAAGAATCTAAAACATATGTATCAAGATGAACCGTTTTTTTACGGAAGCGCAAATAACTGAGCTGGTAGCGGAGTATTATGGCATGGAGGTAAATGCTAAAAAGCTTACCGGGGAATATGACCTGAATTACCTGCTCCGGACGGCGGACGGGAAAAAATATATTCTGAAAATTTCCGGCAGTAATGTGAGCCGGGATTTTGCAGATGCGCAGGTGAAGATCATCAATCACCTGGCAGGCACCGCTGTCTGCAATCGATTCCAGCAGCATGTACCAAATAAAAACGGGGAAGACCTGACGGTCATTCAAAAAGATGATCAGTTATGGTATGTACGTTTGCTTACCTTCCTGGAAGGCAGCTTCTGGATAGACGCGGCCGGACTTAAAAGTGAGGTATACGAAGCGTTGGGGAGCTTCCTGGGCGCCATGGACAAGGCGTTGCTCTCTTTTTCACATCCTGCCATGCATCGTCATTACCTGTGGGATATCAGTCGCGCCGCTGAAGCGCAGGATAAGCTGAAACACATTAAAGATCATGAGAAACGAAGGATAGCCGGTTATTTTTTACTGCAGTTCCAAACCGAGGTGCAGCCGGTATTGCATACCCTCAGGCATGCTTATATACACAATGATGCCAACGATACCAATGTGCTGGTAAAAGACAACACCATTGCCGGGTTGATCGATTTCGGTGATATGGTGTACAGCGCACTGATCAATAACCTGGCAGTTGCCTGCACCTATGCCATCATGGATAAAGAGAATCCTGTATTGTATGCTTCCATGATCGTACAGGGTTACCATACCGTGTACCCGCTCGAAGAAAAAGAGGTTGACCTGTTATACTACCTGGTAGCAGCAAGGTTATGCATCAGCGTTACCCAGTCTGCTTACAATGCTTCCCTGGAAACGAACAACACACATCATTTTATTTCGGAGGATGCCGCCTGGCGCCTGTTATGCAAATGGATCCGCATCAACCCCCTGAAAGCGCAGCACCAGTTCCGGAAAGCCTGCGGGTTCCCGGGAGTGATCGGCGATGTGGAAGATCATGCTTCCATGATAGAAGAGCGGAAACAATACATTGGTAAAAACCTCAGCATCAGCTATGGCAAAAAGCTGAAAATAGTAAGGGGAGCCTTACAATACTTATACGATGACCAGGGCGATACCTATGTGGATTGTGTGAATAATCCCTCTCATGTAGGACATTGCCACCCGGTAGTGGTAAAAGCAATGCAGCAGCAGATCGCCACCCTCAATACCAATACCCGTTACCTGCATGACAGCATGCTGGAATATGCGAAACGGCTCACGGCAACGCTTCCCCCTTCCCTGCAGGTATGTTACTTTGTGAACAGCGGCAGCGAGGCCAATGACCTGGCCATTCGTATGGCCCGGCATTATACGCAACAGGAAGATATCATTGTCCTGGATCATGCTTACCACGGCACTTCCACCGTGGCAATGGAAATGAGTCCTTATAAATTCAATGGCAGGGGGGGCAGCGGCAAAAAGCCCTGGATCCATATTGCGGAAAGCCCCGATCTCTATCGCGGTCCCTATCGCTACGGTGATGAAAGAGCCGGCGAAAAATATGCGGCAGATGTACAACGGATCATTGAATCGCTACAAAAGGAAAACAAAAAGCCGGCTGCCTTTATTTGTGAAACCCTGCTGGGTGTGGGCGGACAAATGCCCTTACCGTCCAGTTACCTCACAGAAGTGTATGCCCATGTAAAAGCGGCGGGCGGCGTTTGTATTGCCGACGAGGTGCAGGTAGGCTTCGGGCGGGTAGGAGAAAAGTTCTGGGGATTCGAGTTGCAGGATGTGGTGCCCGACATCGTGGTCATGGGAAAACCTATCGGTAACGGACACCCGCTGGCGGCTGTTGTGGTGAGCCGGGAGATCGCAGACAGCTTCAACAACGGTATGGAATACTTCAACACGTTTGGCGGCAACCCTGTTTCTATGGTAACCGGTTTGGCGGTATTGCGTGTCATTGAAGAAGAAGAGATGCAACAGCATGCGCTGGAAACAGGCAATTATTTAATGGAGGGCCTAAAAAAGCTGATGAGCAAACACCCCATCATTTCGGATGTACGGGGTCATGGGTTGTTTATAGGAGCAGAGCTGGTAAAAGACCAGAAAACCATGGAGCCTGCAGTACCCGAAATTGACAGGATAGTTGAGATAGTAAAAAGCAGGGGGTATTTATTAAGTACCGACGGACCTTTACATAACGTATTAAAAATAAAGCCGCCGATGCCCTTTAACAAGCAAAATGCAGATGAGCTGCTGCAGTTGCTTGATGAGACATTGACAACTTTATAATATTTCATACACAACGCCTGGACCCTTTGCAAACTGATAATCAATCATCATCTTAACTGTTCCTAATGTTTGAGGGAGAGAGCTCATAAAGCTGCAAAAGAACCCCTTTCCGAATGTTCGGAACCACTTCGTTCCATTCAGGCATCCTCACAGGTTTTTAAACCTGCGGGGCTTGCTATTTCAATTCAAAACGCTTATCCAGTCCGTATGCTTTTTGGTAGTATTCCTTCGCTTCGTTTTCATTACCCAGGGCTTCCTGGCAGCGACCTGCCTGGTAGTAGGCTTCTGCAAAAGTGTTGCTTACCTGGATGGCTCTTTCGAAAACAGCCAGGGCTTCCTGGTATTTTTTTTCATCGTAGCGCAATAATCCCTTTTCGATATAGGCTTCCAGGAAGGTGTAGTCGTTTTGAATGCATTCGTCAAAAGCGGCAATGGCAGCGGGATTATCGTTTATGTTGGAGTAATATAGTCCCTTGATGAACCTTGCCTGAGAAGTTGTCCTGATCTCCCGGGAACCCCTGATCAGCGTATCTGCGATCTGTATGGCTTCGGCATTGCCCTGGTTGGCATAGATGGCCGCCAGCTGCAACAGTGGTTCGGAGAACATGGGGGCGGCGGCAGATGATTGCCGTAAGGCTGCTATTGCAGCGCTGGTATCACCACTTTCCAGCAGGATGGCGCCGCGACGGTATAACACCGGGGCATTGGCATCGTCGTCCATCAGCAGGGTGTCATTCTGTAATAGTGCATTTTTATAATCCTGCACCTTTGCCAGGGCATTCATCAGTTGATAACGGATGCCCAAAGAATCCGGTGCCAACCGCAGCTTTTGTTGCAGGGTCGCTACAGTTGCCAGGTCCGTGGCTTTTTCATCCTGAACGGATTCGTTGCCGCTATTACAGGCGATCATAAAAAGCCCGGCAAAAAGCAAAAAGCAGGAGCGTCTATTCATGTGCCATATAGGTTTCGATAGCGGTATCATATTTCTCTTTCCATGCGGATATATCACCCCAGGAAACATTGTCTATGTTAATCTCTCCTTCTGTAACGGTTCCGATCTTTACAAATGGTACCCCGGTTGCAGCCAGCGTTTCTTCAAAGGAGTTTTCTTTTCCGGAAGCTACGGAAACCACTACGCGGCTCTGGCTTTCTCCAAACAGCCAGGCATCTGAACGGAAATCCTTATCTAACGTTATAGTATATCCTAAGTTTTTATGGAAGCCGCTTTCTGTCAATGTCACGAACAGCCCGCCTTCGCTGATGTCGTGTGCAGATTCGATCAGCTTTCCGGTGATCAGTTTTGCTACCGCCTGCTGCAGGGCAAATTCTTCCTCCAGGTTGAAATACGGTGCGGGAGAAAACGCTACATTGTGCAGCTTATGCAGGTATTCGGAAGAGTCGATATTGTTCGTGATCTTTCCCAGCAGGTATATGCTGTCACCTGCTTTTTTAAAGTCAAGCGTCATCTTGTTGCCGATGTTTTCCAGCAAGCCTACCATACCGATGGTAGGGGTGGGGTACACCGGGCCTTCGGGGTTTTGGTTATAGAAGCTAACGTTGCCACCGGTTACCGGGGTATCGAATTTCTTACAGGCTTCACCCATGCCTTTGATGGCATATACAAACTGGTAATACACTTCCGGGTCATAGGGATTTCCGAAGTTGAGACAGTTGGTCACGCCCAGCGGGGTTCCGCCGCTGCAGACAATATTGCGGGCCGCTTCGCTTACGGCAATCATGCAACCCACAAACGGGTCGGCAAATACATAACGGCTGTTACAGTCAACCGTAACCGCTAATCCCTTATTGGTTCCCTTCACCTTCACAACCTGTGCATCACTTGGTGCATTGGTAGACGTGTTGCCCGTACCTACCATGCTGTCGTATTGGGTATATATCCAGCGCTTGGAGGCAATATTGGGAATGGTAATGATCTTCTCCGCTACTGCTTTCAGGTCAGAAGGTACTTTAATGCTGTCCGGCTGGAATTCATTTATTTTGCTGAAATAAGCCGGTTCCCGGTATTCTCTTTCATACACCGGCGCGCCACCGCCCAATACCAGGCTTTCGGCCGGCATTTCAGCTTCCAGTTCTCCGTTTGTACAGAACTTCAATAAGCCGTCGTCGGTTACTTCTCCTATTTCCGAACAGGGCAGGTCCCATTTTTCAAACACTTCCAGCACTTCTGCTTCCCTTCCTTTTTTCACCACCAGCAGCATACGTTCCTGGCTTTCGCTGAGCAATAACTCCCAGGCTTTCATACCTGCCTGGCGGGTAGGCACTTTATCCAGGTTGATACGCATACCTACACCCCCTTTAGCGCTGGTTTCCGCGGTAGAGCAGATAATACCTGCAGCGCCCATATCCTGCATGCCAACTAAAGCTCCTTTAGGGATCAGCTCCAGGCAGGCTTCCAGCAGCTTCTTTTCCTGGAAGGGGTCTCCCACCTGTACGGCAGGCAGGTCTTCCACGCTGCTTTCGGTGATATCGGCGGATGCAAAAGCAGCGCCGCCCATACCGTCTTTGCCGGTAGCGGAGCCTACGATGAATACGGGATTGCCGGTTCCTTCGGCAGTAGCGCTTACTGTTTGTCCCACTTTTACTACGCCCACACTCATCGCATTCACCAGCGGGTTGGTATGGTAACAATCTTCAAAATATATTTCACCGCCTACGGTAGGTACGCCAAAGCAGTTGCCATAGTGACCAATGCCGTGCACCACACCACTCAGCAGGTGTTGTGTTTTGTCTTCTTTGATATTCCCGAAGCGCAGCGAGTTCAGCGATGCGATCGGACGGGCTCCCATGGTAAAAATATCACGATGGATACCACCTACGCCGGTAGCTGCTCCCTGGAAGGGTTCAATCGCCGAAGGGTGGTTGTGACTTTCAATCTTGAATACCACGCCCCAGCCATCGCCGATATCTGCCAGCCCCGCATTTTCTTCCCCCGCAGCCACCAGCAGTTTGCCACCATCCCGCGGAAGTGTTTTCAGCCATTTGATAGAGTTTTTATAGCTGCAATGCTCACTCCACATCACGGAATAAGCGCTCAGTTCGGTAAAATTAGGCACCCTTCCCAAAATGGTCCTGATCATCTCGAATTCTTCCGGTCTTAACCCCAGTTTCTGGGCAATTTCTACTGTTGTATCCATGAATGATTGTTATAATATAAGAAACCGCAAAATTAGGGAATGGTAAGCAATAACGGGCTGGGAAAACCGGGATAGTAGATATGTTTTGATAGAAAATGTGGAAAAGAAGGATATTTTATTGTCGGCTGCACATTGCCGTGGCGCCGCCTGTTATCCGCCCGGATGAACCCTTCGAATGTGGGCTTCACTACAGGCTTCGGGCGCTTAGGGATATGTTGGGTGTTTTTGAATAATACCTGGTGCAAATCTTAATGGCTCAGCCTTATGTCTTTTAATTACTGTGGTTATATGCGCGGATGTGCAGGTCTTGGTTAAATCAGCATAATATCTACCGGTAGGACCATTACTGCCCGCATCGCGGAGAAACCGGTTACATCAATATCCCGTCTACCGGCTGAATTCGTTCCGGTATATCGGTATCTCCTATCATTTCCCGGAGATCAATTTCAATGTTCCGGCACATGGCGGTCATCGGTATATCTGTTAAAGCATTTTCAAACGGGTTTTCACTCAGGTCTCCAATCTGTTCCATAGCGTTGAACACCCATGCAACGATAAAGCAAATAGGAAACAGCAGCCATGGCTGGCCGGGCGTAACTTTCATTACTTCCGGCATCAATCCAAACGGTAACAGTATAACAAAAATATCCACAAACACACGGCTGAAAACAGCGTATTGTCTTGGAAACGGGTATCCTTTGATCCGCTCACAGGCCCCTTGCTGATTGTACAGGTCGGTTACCACATTCGCAAGAGCAGTAAATTCCAGTTCATTAATAGCACCTTGTTGCCTGAGTCTTTTAACGTCCCTAATTTGCAGGTGCAGGAGGTGTGTCGCAATATTTTGTTTCCTGAGCAGGAAATTTTTTTCGTCCGCATTGCAAAATCTGTCCAGGGTTTCTACAATGGCATCTGCAAAATTGTTGTCTATCTTGTGTTGCAGGCCTGCTGTATAACTCTGGTAGTACCTTTCGCCCCATACTTTGTTACGTCTCAATTGCAGTCGCAATACATTACACCAGCCTATATGCCGCAACACCATCTGGCGTGCTGTTTCTTTTAACGCAGGGATATGGCTTTGTGTCAGCAATTCCGTCACCAACGCTGCCCATGTTCTGCTGGCATTAGTGATGCTGCCCCATATCCTGCGGGCTTCCCATAACCGGTCGTAAGAGGAGTTATTTTTAAAACCCACATAAAAAGCAACGGCAGTACCGATGATGGTAACCGGTGCCATGGGAATCGCTACATTGTGATAACCCAATACATGATAAAGCACATATACTACCACGATGGGTGTCGCATGAATGAAAGTGTGCATTAGCGACCTAGGCAGCACGTGTCTTAGTCTCAGCCGGCGGGTGGAGTACATACATTGTATTTAAATAAAGTTAATTTAAAGTTTTTTAGAAAGGAGCAGAGTATATTTTTTATGTGGCATCCGGGTAAGCGCTTCGGTTTAAGGCCAGGAGGCCGGCGGTAGCTTTTGATATTGATGAATATATCACTGCCGGTTCCCTCACACCCATTGTCCTATTATCCAATACCACAAAGCCGTTGTGAGGAACGACACCAGGATGCTGACCGCCACCACCAGGCTGGACAGCTTTGCATTCAGTTGGTATTGCGAAGCAATAATGCCTGCTGTTATGAAGGACGGCATGGCCGATTCAAACACACTGACTGCCGTTATCTCCCCTTTAAAGCCGGCGGTTATTGCCAGCAAAAGAACCAGTGCCGGAGCTATCATCAGCTTGTAGAGCAGTGCGGCAGATATATGCTGCAATTCTGATTTCCACCCGTCAAAACGCAGCTGCATGCCGATGGAGAATAAAGCCATCGGCGCTACGGTAGCGGTCAGCTTGTCGAACAATGGATCAAAAGGAGAGAGGTCTATAAAATGGGGAAGGATAAGCGCTGCTATCGTAGCAAGGAAGGGGGTGAAGCCAAGCAGCTTTTTCAGCACTGCTTTTAAAGAAAGATCGTGTCCGTCCGCGGCATTCAGCGCAACAATGATACCGGCGGTAGACAACAGCATGAAAGTCACCTGGTCGCAGATAACGGCAATGCCCAATAGCGGTTCACCGAAATAGGCCGTCACCAGCGGAAATCCTACAAAGGAAGTATTGCTGAGACCGGTGGTCAGCTTCAGCCCGGCTGTTGTCTTTTTGTCCAGCCCGGCAAACCTGGCATAAGCCGTTATATACAGCCAGCCGCCGAACCAAACCACAAAAGGCATCAGTACGGGCATGACCAGCGCTTCCGACCACTGGATCTTGGGAAGGTATTTAAAAGCGGCCGCCGGCAGCGCCAGGTTGATCACCATGGCATTGATGCCTTTGTGCGCATCCTTCGGTAAAGCAGTATATCTTTTAACCAGCCACCCGGCTAATAAACAAATGCCGATCAGTAAGAAATTGCTCATCAGGGGTCAAAGATAACAGACCTCCGGTAAGAAATTATTATGTATTTGAGCACTTGGTGTGTTAGTGCTGTGTACTATAGTTGATGTGGAAGTTCCCGCTGCCTGGCTATATTCTGCGGCACCGTCCCTCTCCGCTGCGGGGAGAGGCATAAGAGGGTGAGGCTACTTCCCAAACATCCTCTCCAGATAATCCAGTTTGAAAGCGATGTAAGTTGCGTTCCCGGACGCGGTTATATTGGGCTGGTTGCAGCCAAACAGCTCTTCGGCTAGCTTTCGCATTTCCGTTACTGTTAGTGATTTTCCGGGTTTGATGGCGTGCTGGTATGCCAAACTGCGGATCAGCTTTTCCCTGCGGGAAAACTTTACCTCGCTGTTGAAATGTTTCACCTGCTCCAGCATTTGCTCAATAGCGTTCTTTTCGTTGCCATCCGGCACATCTGCCGGCGTGCCCTGTATCACAAAAGTGTCCTTACCGAACTCCTCTATCTGGTATCCCAGCAGCAGCAGGTCGGGGAGTAATTCCTGCAGCAAAACTGCGTCGGGGGCAGATAATGCAATCGTGGGCGGGAACAGGCTTTTTTGCGTGGCGATCGGTTTTTCACGCGCTGCCAGCATATACCGTTCATACAGTATCCGTTCGTGCGCCAGTTGCTGATGGATCAGCACAAATCCCTGGTTGGTGCCGGCTACTATATAGGTATGATGCAGTTGCAGCATAGGAGCATCTTCCAGCAAAGCCAGCTTATCTTCCCCGGATTTTTTTAATGCATATTGCTCGTATTCAAATCCGCTGCCGGTGTCTTCCTGGTGGGTAGCCAGCAGGCTTTTGAACGTACTGCTGTTTTGTTTCGGCTCGGGGTAAAAATCCTTCCAGTTTTTCAACTCGCTTTTACTTTCTATCAGGTGTGCCTGGTTTTTTTGCGTAAAAGTTTGATATAATCCGGAGGCTGCTGTTTTTTCCTCTTTGTCTTTTGTAAAAGGGTTACTTACGGCATCCAGCTTTTGTATTTCCGGGTCCAGGTCAAAATTCAGCGTGGGCGTAATGCTGAACTGGGCCAGCGCATGTTTGATGGCGGCCTGCACAAAGGCGTAGATGATCTTTTCGTCCTCGAATTTTATTTCCTGTTTGGTGGGATGCACATTGATATCGATCTGAGCCGGATCAAGGTCTATAAACAGCACATACATCGGGAAACTTTCCGGGGGGATCATGTCCTGGTAAGCGCTCATGACCGCATGGTTCAGGTAGGCGCTCCTGATAAACCGGTTATTCACAAAAAAGTACTGGTCGCCCCGGGTTTTTTTGGCTGTTTCCGGCTTGCCGGCAAACCCGTAAATCGTCATGTAGTCCGTTTTTTCCTGTACGGTCACCAGTTTGGAAGCATAGGTATTACCCAACAGGTGTATGATCCTTTGCTTCAGCGTACCCTTTTCCAGGTGGAAGATCTCCTGCCCGTTGGCGGTAAGCGAGAAAAATATCTCCGGGAAGGCCATTGCCACCCGGATAAATTCTTCCACGATATGGCGCATTTCTACGGGGTTGCTTTTGAGGAAGTTACGGCGTGCCGGTACATTAAAGAACACATTTTTCATAGCAATGCTGGTACCCTGTTCAAACGCTACCGGTTCCTGCCTTTTTACCATGCTGTTCTCCATTTCCAGGTAAGTGCCAGCGGCATCCTCCTGTCGCCGGCTTTTCAGCTCCACCTGTGCCACGGCTGCTATGGAAGCCAGCGCTTCTCCCCGGAATCCCATGGTGCGTATCCGGAACAGGTCCTCTATTTTATTGATTTTGGAGGTAGCGTGTCGTTCAAACGCCATTCTCGCATCTGTTTCACTCATGCCGCTGCCATTGTCTATTACCTGGATCAGGGCTTTGCCCGCATCTGCCACGATCAGCTTTATTTCGGTGGCACCCGCATCCACTGCATTTTCGAGGAGCTCTTTCACGGCGCTCGATGGTCGCTGGATCACTTCCCCCGCTGCGATCTGGTTGGCAATATTATCCGGCAATAACTGTATCTTATCTGGCAACTTCTTCCTGTTTTGTTGTAGCTGCAAAAATAAGCTTTCGGAAACGAATAGTATTTCGCGGCGCATATTGTGGATAAATCCTGCGGTTGCAGGTTGCTGACCTGGCGGATCCTGATCATAAGTCCGTAACCCGTTGTCGTTATATTGGTCGCTACTTTTCCAATAGGTCCCTGCTTACAAGCCCGCGTTCCATGGGAACAGCGGTAATTCTATATTGAGACATACCGGATTTAATGAAACAACATTTTCAGCAAGCCTTGCAGGTCCGGTTTTATTTGTTCACGCGCCCGATTCATAATAAATTCGCCGAAGCTCCTTTCATTAAAAAACGGTACATGAAGTATTTACTGATATTGTTTTCTGTGATATGTCTCTGCACGCACGCTTTTGCCCAGCGTTCCACCAGTCTTGCTGCAGACCAATGGGCGGACAGCATATTAAAAACCCTGACGGATGATGAAAAGATCGCACAATTGATGGTGGTGAGATTGTCCGGGCTGGGTCCTAACCGATCCGTTATTTTTTATGACCAGGAAGTGTTGGAAGCCATCCGGAAATACAACATCGGTGGCATATGTCTTTTCCAGGGAGGACCGGTGAAGCAGGTTACACTGGTCAACCAGCTGCAGGCGGCTGCTAAAGTGCCCTTGCTGGTGTGTATAGACGGTGAAAACGGACTGGGCATGCGCATGGACAGTGTACCCGGATTGCCCCGGCAGATGATGATGGGGGCCGTGCAGGACCCTGCCATCATTTATGAATATGGCAGGTGGGTAGCGGAGCAATGCAAAATGGCCGGCATACAGGTAAACTATGCACCGGTGGTAGATGTGAATAACAACCCGGCAAACCCTGTTATCAACGATCGTTCTTTTGGCGAGGATAAATACCGGGTGGCAACTTTAGGTGTGCAGTATATGAAAGGGATGCAGGATGCAGGGGTGATGGCCTGTGCCAAACATTTTCCGGGGCATGGCGATGTAGCGGTAGACTCGCACCACGACCTGCCGGTGATCAATAAATCCAGGGCACAGCTGGATTCGCTGGAGCTGTACCCGTTTGCAGAAATGATCAAGGCAGGGGTAGGGAGTATGATGATCGCCCACCTGTCTATTCCTTCTATTGATAATACCGCCAACCGGGCATCCTCCCTGTCTCCGGAGATCGCTACCAAACTTTTGAGGGAGGAGCTGGGTTTCCGGGGACTTACTTTCACAGACGGGCTGGAGATGAAAGCGGTGGCCAAATTCTACCCTGACGGTGAAGTATCGGCGCAATCGCTTATTGCCGGCAACGATATGTTATGCCTGCCCAGCGATATTCCCGATGGCATCAAAGAAGTGAAAAAAGCCATCCGCAAGAAAGACCTGAGCTGGGAGCAGATCAATGCGAGTGTAAAGAAGGTATTGCTCGCAAAATATCATCATGGATTAGCTACCTGGCAGCCGTTATCAACAAGCAGGCTGGCGGAAAGATTGAATGCCCGTACACCGGAAATTACACGGCAGGTGGTGGAAAATGCTATCACCACTTTGAGGAACCAGGATAAAATGGTCCCGCTGGTTTCTGCTGACAGCACTAAAAAGCTTCGGGTAGCCTACCTCGGTATAGGAATAGATAAAGACAATTCATTTGCACGTAAGCTGAGGGAACGTTACAATGCAGATGCTTACTATTTCAGCTATAAAGAAGATGCCAGCCGTGTAGCATCCATAACAGCAACTTTGCAGACAAAATACGATGCAGTGGTAGTGGGGCTTCACCAGTACAACCGTTTTCCTGCCAATAATTTCGGTATCACTGCTACTGCGGTGCAACTGCTGCAACAGGTGCAGGCGTTGCCGGCTACCATCACATTTGCTTTTGGCAATCCCTATGCCATCAGGAACTTTTGTGATGCGCGTAATATTATTGCCTGTTATGACGATGCAGCTATTACACAGGAAGTGGCGGCGGATGTATTAAACGGCATCATTCCCACTAAAGGGAAGCTGCCTGTTACTATCTGTGAGAGCCTGCCTGCCGGCACAGGGCTCACACCGGATATTGCCCCTGTGCAGGCCGCGCCGGTGGTAAATAAGTTTGCCGAAGTAGATTCGCTTGTCACCAATGCCATCCGTGAGCATGCAGCGCCGGGCATGACGGTGATGGCGGTGAAGGACGGCAAGATCGCTTTTTATAAATCCTATGGTTACCAGACGTATGACAGTACAGAAAAAATAGATATCGAAACCATTTTCGACCTGGCGTCGGTCACCAAGATCTGTGCGACAACCCTGTCTATAATGCGTTTGTATGACCAGGGGAAGATAGCGCTCAATAAACCTTTGGGAGACTACCTGCCCTCGGTAAGAGGCACTAACAAAGCGAAACTAAAAATAGAAGACATCCTGCTGCACCAGGCCGGTTTGAAAGCGTTTATACCTTTTTACCAGGAAACGATTGATACGGCAACCGGCGTTCCCAGACCCGGCTTTTACAGCAATACCCAAAGCAAAGAATATAATATACGGGTCTCTGATACCATGTATATGAAAACCGCCTGGCTGGACACGATCTATAACAGGATACTGACCAGCCCCGTAGGCCTCAAAAAATATATTTACAGCGACAATGATTTTATTTTCCTCGGAAAGATCGTGGAAGCTGTTTCCGGCATGCCGCTGGATGAGTATATACAAAAAGAGATTTACCGTAAGCTGGGGCTGAGCGTCGCGGGTTTTAAACCCCTGGTCAGGTTTGATAAAGATAAGATCGCCCCGACAGAACAGGAGAAAGGGTTCCGCCGCCACCTGATACAGGGAGATGTGCATGACCCGGGCGCAGCTTTGATGGGTGGCGTAGCCGGCCATGCCGGTTTGTTCAGCAATGCCTATGATCTGGCAGTGATGATGCAGATGGTACTGGACGGTGGTAAATACAATGGATATTATTTCTTCTCGCCGGAAACGGTGAAAAAGTTTACCGCCAAGAGCAGTAAGATCAGCCGGCGGGCACTGGGATTCGACAAGCCGGATATGATTGAAGGGGAAGCATATCCCAGCAGGCAGGCTTCCGCAGAAACATTTGGACATACCGGATTCACCGGCACCTGTGTGTGGGCAGATCCCCAATCGAACCTGATCTATATTTTCCTCAGCAATCGGGTGAACCCGGATATCAGCCCGGTATTGTCAAGATTGAATGTGCGGGGTGATATACAGGATGCTTTGTATAAGGCACTGCGGTAATTTGAAAATGCGGTTCTTTAAAAAAGAAGAGAATACCGTCACCTCGACGGCGCCGGAGGATGTATTGCTGATTAGACAAAATCAGTAATACAGTGATCTTGCCGTCATTCCGGTAGCTGCTAAGCAGGAGAGGGGTCTCTGTTCAATTGCAAATGTAAATCAGCAATCATCAAATCAGCAATCAGAAATTTCCGTCCTAACTTATTGTACCTTGCATCCTGAAAACCTGCAACCATAATGTCTTCTGTACTGTCAGACTGGAATGATACCATCGTAGCCCTGGCAACGGCGCCGGGGGTAGGCGCTATCGCCGTGATACGGCTTAGCGGTGAAAAGAGCATTGATATAGTGAACCTGTTATTTAAAGAGAAAAACCTTTCAGCGCAGCCTTCTCATACCCTGCATGTAGGAATGCTGCAGCATAACGGTAATGTTATAGACGAAGTAGTAGTGGCATTGTACAAAGCGCCCAGGTCGTATACGGGAGAAAACATTGTAGAGATCAGTTGCCATGGCTCACCCTATATCCAGCAGCAGATCATACAGGCGTGTGTAGAAAAGGGCGCCCGGCTGGCAAAGCCGGGAGAATTCACCCAGCGGGCTTTTCTGAACGGGAAGATGGACCTGGCACAGGCAGAAGCCGTGGCGGATGTGATAGCGGCTCATTCCGGGGCTGCACAGCAGGCGGCCCTCAAACAACTGCGGGGCGGTTTTTCCGGTGATCTGAAATCGTTGCGCGATCAGCTTATACAGTTTGCCGCTTTGATAGAGCTGGAGCTGGATTTTTCCGATGAAGATGTAGAATTTGCTAACAGGGAAGAATTACGGAAGCTGGTGACCGATCTGAAATCGAAGATCAGCATGTTGATACAATCCTTCCGGCTGGGCAATGTCATTAAAAACGGCGTGAGTGTAGCCATTATCGGGAGCCCTAATGTAGGTAAGTCTACCCTGCTCAATGCCCTGTTGAATGAAGACCGGGCCATTGTAAGCGATATTGCCGGCACTACCCGCGATACTATTGAAGAGACCCTGAACATTAACGGGGTGCTGTTCCGCATCATTGACACTGCGGGCATCCGGCAGCATACCGCCGATGTAATAGAGCAGATAGGTGTGGAGAAAAGCTTTGAAAAGATGAAGGGTGCAGACATGGTGCTGGGATTGTTTGATGCTGCCAGAGACAGCCTGGAGGAAGTAGAAGCGAGAATAACCGCTTTTGAAAAAGAAGGGTTGAAATACCTGGTCGTCATCAATAAAACCGATATTGCCGGGGAAGATAATACAAGGAAAAAATTTGCTCCCCTTGCCGGTAAGGCGCTGTTCATTTCCGCCAAACAACAACTTCACCTCGATAACCTGAAGGAGCAGTTATATAACACTGTTATAGAAGGAGACATTCATACAGAGAATACCATCGTTACCAATGCCCGGCATATCAGCTCTCTCCAAAACACCCTGCAGTGCCTGGAAGATATTGAAGCAGGCATGAAGAACGGCCTCACCGGCGACCTGTTGGCCCCGGATATCCGCCGCTGCCTGCACTACCTTGGTGAGATCACCGGGGAAGTGGAAGTAGATCGTGATATTTTGGGAACCATCTTCGGGAAGTTCTGTATCGGGAAGTAGGGCCCCGCAGATATCTGCGAAGATCAGCGTGATCCGCGGGAAATAAGTATCCCGCAGATTTCGCAAATGGACGCAGATCGAAAAAACAGATATCTGTGAAGATCAGCGTGATCTGCGGGAAATAACTACCCCGTAGATTACGCGGATGGACGCAAATGAGAAAACAGGTATTTGCTAAGGTCGGTGCGATTGGAGGGAAGGAAATAAATATCACCTGCATTTTTGAAAAAAAACTGCAGATTTGCTAAAGAAGGAATACAACTTACGAAAAACAAAAGCTAACACTATGAGCCATCCGGAAAATGATATTTCGTATGCTATACGAGGAGCAATTTACAAAGTATATAACGCGTTGGGAGCAGGTCTGTTGGAGTCCGTTTATGTTGCAGCATTACGCTGTGAACTGATAAAGGAAGGATATGATGTAAGATCAGAAGTTCCCGTTCCTGTTTATTATGATGATCAAAAGCTCGAAGTCGGGTTTAGAATTGATTTATTAGTAAATGAGGGGGTATTGATCGAGGTGAAGTCTGTTGAGCATCTCGCTGAAGTACATCACAAACAGACTTTGACATATCTGAAATTATCTAACCTGAAATTAGGTATACTGGTTAATTTCAATGTAGCGGAGATCAATGAAGGAATATTCAGGAAGGTAAATGGACTATGATCATATCAGACATGCGTGATCCGCGAGAAATAAGTATCCCGCAGATTTCGCAAATGGACGCAGATAGAAAAACAGATATCTGCGAAGATCAGCGTGATCCGCGGGAAACAATTGGGGGACGGGAGCCGTTGAAAACGGTGAAGAACATAGTAGATCTGAAGTTAGGGAAACCTCGGATAGCGGTAGATGTCCCGTAAATCTTATGGTTGAATCTGCAACGAATATTCCTTACTGATCCGTTATAATTAAAATAGGGCTGCTCCGTTACGGAACAGCCCCGGTATATGCTGAGATTAAAACTAAACTAACCGAGATATCCCACTACCTGGTATCCTTTACCCTGCCAGTTGTTTACCTTTTCATACAGGATGCCATTGTACTCGTAAAACAGAGTGCCGTTATATATCACTTTCTCGTAGTCTGCCGGCAATGCAGGTACGATGGTACCGATGGCGGGATTTACTACTTCGTAGTACCCGTTACGCGGATAATAATAAACTCCCTCATAGAAATAATACAGGTTGTTGCCGAACCATACATGGGTATATATTGCAGGCAGGTTTCTTACGCGCATACCCATTACCGGTGCAGCGGGCATATACCTGCCACTGTTTTCTATATAGAAACGTCCGTCATAATAGTCATAGGTGCGGTTATTGTAGATCACACGCTCTGTATGAACGGGCTTGTGACGCGTTGCCACCACCTTTGTTTTTTCTTTTTTGAACTGAACATGGCTCCTGTTGATCGTTCCCACATTCCTGTGGCTGGTGGCAGGACTAACGGCCTGGCGGGCAGGGCGGGTGTTGACTACCACCGGACGGTTATTTACCTGGTCCCGGTTCCTGGTTTGCGCAGAAACCTCCAAAGTACTGATAGCCATTATCAATAAGAGAACTATTCCTGTGTACCTGTTCGTTTTCATAACCTGAAGTTTTAATTACAGGTTGGATGGTTTAGTAAAGAGGAAGTTTATTGGGTGGTTGTTAAATAAGGTTAATTTGAAAATGGAGAAACAATTGTATGATTTCTGATATTTGATTTGTCCCCTCAGATCGGCAATTATAAATCAGCAATTGTATATTAGCTACAGGATTCAAATCGCAAGGCTCAGGTGTATCTTCTATCCTTACGTACGTATGATTTCTGGTATAGGATTTCTGATATTTGATTTGTCCCCTTCAATCAGCAATTATAAAATCAGCAATCAGCAATTGTTCCCTGCAACCTGGATCCTGAGACCTGCATCCTGCAACTCAAAAAGCCTCTCCGGTCACAATATAAAAGCCGGGACCTTCGCGGGTGAAACCTACATCAAAACGAAGGAAAATGTCTTTTTTGGGAAATAAAAGGTATCGCAAACCGGCTCCTCCGGCAAAACGGATATCCTTAAACGCAAAGGAACCGATAGTCGGCGCTACCACGGCAGCAGAGGCAAACAATGATCCGCCTACGCGGGAACTGAAGGCAAAAGGCAATAAGCGGTACTCTGTTTGCGCTGCAATCATATGTTTGTCACGATACCTGCCCTGGTAATATCCCCTCATCACCGATTCTCCCCCCATCATGGAAAGCTGGTTGAAAGGAATATCACCCTGCAAAAAATTACCGATCACCTGCCAGGCAAATACATCCCTTTTTCCGACCGGGTGATAGGACCGGATATCTGCATAATAATTGTTAAAGCTGAAGTCGCTGCCCAAAGAGCGGTTATAGCTCAGGAATGATATTTCTCCAAATAATCCTTTTCTTACATTCAGCACATTGTGCCGGTTATCATACACCAGTGCCAGTCCCAACCCCCAATTAGACGTTCCCTGGCTGCCTGCAGGTAATGCATACTGATGGTTGTCCGGTTGTTTGAATTGGGTCCGAGACAATAGCTGGTAGTCAATTTCCGGGCCGAGGAAAAGATTGGGAACCAGCTTACGCAATGCTCTTTGCCGCAGCATTACATAATTGGCGTCTACTATTGCCGGGTCTTTCCCGTCGGCATGAGGTCCAATACCGTAGTATAACAACGGAAAATGCTGTAGCCTGGTCCTGCCGAGGAAAAACCATTGATCCTGATCTGTGTAGATGGCATTGTCGGCCCAAAGCCCGTATTGTTTTTCCAGGGTAATAAATGTCAATGCGCTTATTTCACTCAGGCGATTCGCAGGATCGTCTTTGGCGCGGAATAGGAAAAGTGAGGAAAACCCGAATTCAAAGCTGGTCTCGGGTGCATATCCTATAGTAGGATAAATGCGGAAACTTTTCTTACCTACATCACTGGTATCGATCACCCACCTGTAGAGTACTTTTCGTGCCCATGATTCATGTTGCGGTGTTTTCGTGCTATCCTGTGCAGATAACAAACAACTAAAAAAGAGAAAAACGATACACAGTATTTTTCTATAACCCATATTGTGACCACAATAATAGTAAAACCATGTAAAAACAGGAAGCCGCTGCTGAAGTATTGTTTTTATACGCCCGATTTTAGGGTAGTTTTAAGAGTTATCAGGCTCTGAAACGAAATAAATTTTTATAATAGATCAAAATCCTGTTGCATAAGCCGATGTGATCAGCCATCAGGCATTACGGATATCTGACCGGTTGCCCCTGTAAAGAAAAATAGCTGCAGGGCGCCGGGGTTGTATTAATGTTCTCCATATCCTACTTCATCCAGCTTTCCCCTGAATACCCGGAACTGGATGATAAAATACAGAACCACCAATATGGCAGCCAGTATAAACCAGCCCAGCCCGACGGACAGCCCGTAGCTGTGCGCAGCCGCATTGTAAACAGTGAGAGAAGGGTTGACGGTATTGGTAGAAGGCAGCATATTGGGAAACAGGGATGCTACCGTAGTGCCAAAGCTGCCAAAAATGAATAAAGTGGAAAACAGGAAGCCGGTTCCGTCTTTTTTGAATTTCCGGATATTGAATTGTACCAGCAGCCCGATAGCGGCAACAACAGGAAAGATCCAGAGCCAGTAGTGGTTGCGGAGATTGGAAAACTGGAAAGGTTTTACATATTGCCATAGCAACGCCGATACCACCACGAGGATGACCAGTAGTATATTCAGACGGAGGATAATTGTACGCAGGCGAACATTGAGCGTGGAGGATGTTTTGAGCATGATCCAGTTGGCACCGTGGATGGTGAGCGTAACAACGGCTACCAATCCTAATACAATGGTAAACCAGTCTATAATACCCTGGTGTTCCGCCAACGGATCAAGGGTGGGGTTCCAGAGCGCCAGGAAGAAATAGTGGGGCTCCTGCGTGGATACGCCGTTTTCTACCATACCCAGGTTCACACCCCGTACCACATTACCTAAGGCTGCCCCGAAGAATAGCGCCAGCAACAGGCTTGCCATGCCAAACGCCTTATCCCAGATCGTTTCCCAAAGCCGGTTGTGTACCTGTCCTCTTAGCTCCAGTCCCGTGGCCCGGAAAATCAGCATCCACAATACCATCATCAGGGGTAGGTAAAACCCGCTGAAAGCCGATGCATACAGGGTGGGGAAGGAAAAGAAGAGTACGCCTCCGGCGGCGATCAGCCATACTTCATTGGCATCCCAGAACGGGCCGATGGCATTGGTGACGGCTTTTTTTTCCTCTTCCGTTTTGGCAAAAAACAGGTGAACGATACCGGCGCCAAAGTCATATCCGTCCAGGATGATGTATGTCACCAGCATCAGCATTAATATGATCGCCCAGAATACTTCCATAGCTTAATGTTTTAAGGCGGTTTGCATTTCAGGACCCTTACGGATGATCTTTAATACCAATAACAAAAACAGTAATCCCAGCAGTATATAGAGCCCGATAAACCCGAGAAGCGTAAAAAGGGTATTACCTGACGAAACGGTGGGTGAAACACCGTCTACCATGCGCAGCAGGTTATATACCAGCCATGGCTGCCTGCCCAGTTCGGCAGTATACCAGCCGGCAGTGTTGGCAATATAGGGAAACGGTATCATGAACATGAATATCCATAACAGCCATTGGGTGCGGTAGAGTTTTTTCCGCCACAACAGAAAAGATGCCAGTACCATCACCCCGATAAAAATGGTGCCCAGCCCTGCCATGATATGGTACGCATAGTACAGGCCGGGTACATTGGTAGGATGGATGGATTCATCAAACTCGTTCAGGCCTTTGATCTCAGCATCCCACCGCTGGTAGGTCAGGAAGCTAAGAATATTGGGTACGGCGATTTTATTGTCCAGCTTCTTGTTGACCATATCCGGCTGGCCTACCAGGATAATTTCCGAGCCTCCTTTTTCTGTCTCAAAAATGCCTTCCATTGCCGCAAAAGTGACGGGTTGGTATTTTACGACATTTTTTGCCGCCAGGTCACCCGTAGGGAAAGCAACAAGTATGGAGGATATCACCCCAAATATTACACCTGTTTTTACAAATAATTTACCGAAACGGCTATGCCGGTTGTTGAGAATATAAAAGGCACCGACAGCGGTCATAAAAAACGAGCTGGTGATAAGGGAGCCGGCCTGGTTGTGCAAATAGGAGGGCCATAACCAGGGGTTGCTGAACAAGGCACTGAAATTATTGAGTACAAATTTTCCGTTCTGTACAATTTCATAACCCACAGGATACTGCATCCAGGAATGTGTGGCCAGTATTAAAAAACCGCTTGCCCAGGAACCGATAAATACCATGAGCCCGGATAGAAAATGAAGTCTTTGTCCGAGCAATTTTTCTCCAAACAAAAATATGCCCAGGAAGGAAGATTCCAGGAAAAAGGAAAACATGCCTTCCATCGCCAGTGTCTGCCCGATGATGCCGCCGGTAAGCTCGGAGAATTTAGCCCAGTTGGTGCCAAACTGGAACTCCATGGGAATACCGGTGACCACGCCCATGGCAAAATTGAGCGCAAATATCTTCATCCAGAATTTGGCAGCATCATTGAAGTCCTTGTTTTGTGTTCGCAGGAACATCCATTTGTAATATACAATGATGAGGGAAAGTCCCATGGTAAGCTGAGGGAACAGGTAATGGAAGGTGATCGTGAATGCAAATTGCAGCCGGTTGTAAAGGATCATATCTTCCATGCAGGCATATTTAATTTCATTTGAAAACTCAGCGTGTTTATTACACCGCAATCATTACCCTGCCAATATCAGGTTGCTGCTGCGGCATATTATAGATTACAACTGAACGTATACATTCATATGACCGGGCGAAATGAACAGGTGCAAAACTACTAAATAAAGATTTGTAGCATTCTGCTAATTTAATCCAACCATTGTGCATGTATAACTTGCTGGTTAAAGGTTAACTTTATAAAAAAATCCGATGAACATAGCGCTTGTACAGGGAGACATTACTGCAATGGAAGTAGATGCGATCGTAAATGCAGCCAACAGCTCCCTGTTGAGTGGCGGCGGTGTAGACGGCGCTATTCATCGTAAAGGCGGAAAAGCCATACTGGAGGAATGTATGGTGATCAGGAGCCGGCAGGGAGGTTGCCCCACCGGGGAAGCGGTGATAACAACGGCAGGTAACCTGCCGGCAAAATATGTGATACATACGGTCGGACCGGTATGGAGGGGTGGAACCAGGGGGGAAGCAGAACTGCTGGCAAATTGTTATGCCAACAGCTTAACCCTGGCGCTGGAGAACAATATCGGATGTATTGCTTTCCCCAATATCAGCACCGGCATATACGGGTATCCCAAACAGCAGGCTGCAGAGATTGCTGTGAAAATGGTTACGGAGCATACGCAGCTAACCATGTTTGAGACAGTGTATTTTGTTTGTTTCGACGAGGAAAATTACAGGATATACGATGCTTTACTAAAGAAGTGAAGCAGGCACACAAAAAAACCCTGCTATTGCAGGGTTTTTAATTCGCTCAAGAAGTAGGTTAGTAAAATATATTAATTTCCTTCTTCTTTAGGTTGCTCTTCCGTTTTACGCGGCGCAATTGGTTTTCTCGTCCTTCTTGACCTGGACGCCTCATCCTGTTTCTTTCTGATGCTACCTTCATGTTCATCGTGCCATTTCTGGAACTTTTCCATAGCAGTAGCTTCATCAAAGAGTCCAAGGCTAACACCTCTCAGCAAATGCTTCAGGTATAAAACACCTTTGTAAGACAGGATCCTGCGAACTGTGTCAGTAGGCTGAGCTCCTTTTTGCAACCAATCCAGGGCTTTCTGTCTGTCGAGTTGTACGGCAGCCGGTTGGCTTAATGGATTGTAGGTACCGATCTTTTGGATGAATTTTCCATCCCTTGGCGCACGGGCATCGGCCACCACTATAAAGTAGAACGGTCTTTTTTTGCTCCCGTGACGTTGCAGTCTGATTTTAACAGCCATAAAAAATAAACATTTTAAATGGGTGATACATATTGATTATCCTTTCTAAAGGTTTGCGAAGATAAGCTTTGAAAATGATTTTATAAAATTAAAACGGTAAAAAATCAACGTTTGCCCAGGCCCATTCTTCCCATCGGCATTTTATTCATCATTTTCATCATTTGTTTCATCTGCTCAAATTGCTTCATAAATTGACTTACATCATTCAGGTCCTTGCCGGCTCCCCTGGCTATCCTGATTTTCCTGCTGTTATTAATCACATCCGGGTTGGCTCTCTCGTAAGGGGTCATAGAGTTGATCATAGCCTCTATGCCTTTAAATGAGTCATCGTTCACGTCCACATCCTTGATCGCTTTTCCCATGCCGGGCACCATTCCCAGCAGGTCTTTCAGGTTGCCCATTTTCTTTATCTGCTGCAGCTGGTCCAGGAAATCCTGGAAGTCAAACTGGTTTTTGCGCATTTTCTTTTGCAGTCTGGCAGCCTGTGCATCGTCAAACTGTGCCTGGGCTTTCTCTACCAGGGTGGTGATGTCTCCCATGCCCAGTATCCGCTGCGCCATCCTTTCGGGGTAAAAAACATCCAGCGTATCCAGTTTTTCGCCGCTGCTGACGAACTTGATCGGCTTTTGCACCGTGTATTTGATAGACAGCGCCGCACCACCTCTTGTATCGCCATCGAGCTTGGTGAGCACTACGCCGCTGAAATCGAGGCGGTCGTTAAAAGCCTTTGCCGTATTCACCGCGTCCTGCCCTGTCATAGCATCTACCACGAACAATATCTCCTGGGGATTCACTGCGGTTTTGATCTCTGCCACCTCGGTCATCATGGCCTCGTCTACCGCCAGGCGCCCGGCAGTATCTATGATCACTACATTCTTGTTCCTGCTCCTGGCTTCTTTTAATGCATTCTGGGCGATGGAAACAGGATTTTTATTCTCCGGCTCGCTGTAAACGTCCACACCTATCTGTCCTCCCAATACGGTCAGCTGGTCTATGGCAGCAGGGCGGTATACGTCCGCTGCCACCAGCAGGGGAGATTTGCCTTTTTTTGATTTAAGATAATTGGCCAGCTTGCCGCTGAAAGTGGTTTTACCGCTACCCTGCAGCCCTGCGATCAGGATCACTGCCGGGTTACCTGTGATGTTGAAGCTGCTTTCGGTGCCGCCCATCAGCTCTGCCAGCTCATCCTTCACAATTTTTACCATCAGCTGACCGGGACTGATAGCCGTCAATACCTTTTCCCCCAGCGCTTTGGTTTTAACGGTATCTGTAAATTCTTTGGCTATTTTATAGTTCACGTCCGCATCTACCAGCGCCCGGCGGATATCCTTCACCGTATTGGCAATATTCAGCTCGTTGATCCTGCCTTCGCCTTTTATTTGCTTAAACGCCGACTCAAGTTTCTCCGATAAAGATTCAAACATATACTTCGAGTTTTTTGAAACCGTAATGTTGTAATGATACAAATAAAAAATAGTGAACAATCATTGTTCACTACAGTATTTGCAAAATTACGTAAAGAAGTACTATGCTGCAAACCTTCCTGACCCAGGCAGGTTTTAAGGTGTTTGCTCCGCAGGCGGGTGATGATACCCACCTGTGGAACCCGCTACCGGTCGGCGTCTCACCAACCGGGAAATTTGTATGGAACGAATTTTAAATGCCCCCGACCTTCCTAGCCCAGGTAGGTTTTAAGGTGTTTGCTCCGCGAGGTAGATCTCAGCTTGGTAATAGCCTTGTCTTTGATCTGCCTTACCCGTTCACGGGTAAGATTGAAGCGCTCCCCGATGTCTTCCAGGCTCATGGCACTGTCCAGGCCTATGCCGAAAAAGAAACGGATCACATCCTGCTGGCGATTGGTCAATGTATGCAGCGAACGCTCAATTTCCTGCTTCAGCGATTCGTGGTGCGTCACTTTCAGGTCCACGCTGTCTGCATTGGGGTTGGCCATTACGTCTACCAGCGTGCTTTCCTCGCCATCTGAAAGGGGAGTGTCCATGCTTACATGGCGGGCGGCAACCCCCAGGGTAGCGGCAATTTCATCAGAGTCCACGTCCAGGATCTCCGCCAGCTCTTCAGGTGAAGGTTCTCTTTCAAATTCCTGCTCCAGTTGCTGGAATGCCCTGTTTATTTTATTGGTGAGGCCTACTTTGCTTAAAGGGAGGCGTACAATGCGGGATTGCTCTGCCAGCGCCTGCAATACACTCTGGCGGATCCACCACACTGCGTAGGAGATGAATTTAAAGCCCCTGGTCTCGTCAAAACGCTGCGCTGCCTTAATAAGACCCAGGTTGCCTTCATTGATCAGGTCAGGAAGTGATAAACCCTGGTTCTGGTACTGTTTGGCAACCGATACCACAAATCGTAAATTAGCTTTTGTTAAGCGATCCAGCGCCTGTTGATCACCTCTTTTTATACGTTCAGCCAATTGTACTTCCTCCTCCGGTCCTATTAATTCTACACGTCCTATTTCCTGGAGGTACTTCTCAAGACTTTGAGACTCACGGTTAGTGATGGATTTTGTTATTTTGAGCTGACGCATACTCATATTGTTAAAATTTAGCTTAAAACGTTGGCAACCACCTTATATTGCACCTGTAGCAATTTAAGAAATTGCTATGTATATAAAAAAAATATATTTTTCGACGGGTATAGGTATATCAGCGGCCAAATGCTTTGTTACGGGTGTAGATAAAAATATTATTCAAAAAACTTTGATGGTTCTAATATTTTTATATTATTGCACGCTATCTGATTTAAGAATACTGGTTTTTAGACACAAATAATGAGTAAAAAGCAATTATATACATTAGAATACCCCGTCAGGTGCTCACCGAGCATCCTCTACGAATTCCTCTCTACTCCAGCGGGGCTTCAGGAGTGGTTTGCAGACAAAGTAGACGAAAGGGATGATATTTTCAGCTTTAGCTGGAACGATTCTACCGATAAGGCGGAGATACTGGAAACAGAAGAGGATAAGTTTGTGCGGTTTCACTGGCTGCATGCGCCGAAAGAAGAATATTTTGAATTTGCGATAGAAAAATCGGAAGTGACCAACCAAACGATTCTTGTTATAAAGGATTTTGCTGAAAAGCGGGATATCCAGGAC
This sequence comes from uncultured Chitinophagaceae bacterium, assembly GCA_934502905.1. GTDB lineage: Bacteria > Bacteroidota > Bacteroidia > Chitinophagales > Chitinophagaceae > Agriterribacter. The sequence continues at coordinate 9,756 of CAKSVK010000004.1, read as the reverse complement.
CAGAGCCGTTTATGGGACTACCAGGTGAAGGAATTGTTTCACCGGCTCGGAAACTGATCTGCCAGCACATCGATAAGGTTTCCGAATTTGTCTGCCAGTAACCTATCAGCCTCATTCCACTTATCCAATGGAAAGAAATAGTTCAGCTTCAGAAATGAAATGTTCGTATATATATCTTCTATAGCGCCTGCGGGTATGCTTTTCAACATACGGTGAGTCTCCGGTGCGGGGTGGTGCTGCCATTCATTTCCGCTTATTTGTATCATCCAGTTATTACTGTCCTGTCTCGAATAAAAACGGTGAACAGCATCCCTGAATTGTTCCTTATACGTTCCCTTCAGGTGTAATGTAATGCTCCAGAAATGTCCCCACCAAAACATGGTACGTATGGCCAGCACATCCTCCTGTTTAAAAAAGCGGGGGAAATCCAGTATCATATACGGAAGGTGCAGGTAGCGCTCACCCTTGCTGATCTTGGGTGGATGAAGCTCCGGTAGTAATGGCTGCAACAGGTGACCTGCATAGTGCTGATACCTGGAAGAGAGCGCGTCCAGCAGCATAAAGGCTTTTTCCATAACAGCGTTCTTTGTTAAAATGATCTGACTGTTTTGCGCCAGCATCAGTTCCTCTTCCGAAAGTTGTATTTTTGCGCCACTCATATACTAAAGGTATAGCAGAAACGTGATTAAAAAATTAGATAAACTCATCCTTAAAGCCTTCATAGGGCCTTTTATTGCCACGTTTTTCATATCGCTTTTCATATTGGTGCTTCAGTTTTTCTGGAAGTATATTGATGACCTGGTGGGGAAGGGGCTGGATACCTTTACGCTTTTACAACTCACAACCTATGTTACAGCTACCGCTGTACCTTTAGCATTGCCGCTGGGAATACTCATCTCCTCCATTATGACCTTCGGTAAGCTTGGGGAAAGTTTTGAGACAGTAGCGATTAAATCTGCCGGCATACCGCTTTTGCGGTTCATGCGTCCGTTGATGGTCGTGGCTGCGCTGGTGTGTGGTGTAGCATTCCTTTTTTCCAACTACGTGATCCCTGTGGCGCAATTAAAATTCCAGACCCTGCTGTACGATATTACGGTAGCCAAACCTGCCTTCAACCTGAAGGAAGGGGTGTTCTTTAAAGACTTTGAAGGGTATACGATCAAGATCGGGAAAAAAGAAAAGGATAATATTACGATCCATAATGTCATTATTTTTGAAAGAAACTACAACCTGCAGGATAATATCATTGTTGCAGAAAGCGGGAAGATGAGCATCAGCGACGACAAAAAGTTCCTGGAGTTTTACCTCGAAAACGGCTGGCGCAATGAGGAGAGAGGCCCTTCTTATTCCATCAACACCGAATATATCCGGCTGAACTTTAAAAACTACAAAAAGGTATTCGACCTCAGTTCCTTCCAGATGATGAAAACGCCGGACAGCCTGTTCAAGGACAATTTCCGGATGCTGAATATGCGGCAACTGGATAAGACGATCGATTCGCTGGAGGTAAAAACCATTTCAGATATAGGAAAGCGGGTGGATCGTGAAATAGGGATCAACTATTATTTTGTCAGGAAAGAGCTTACCCCCCCTGCAAAAGAAGTGCCTCCGCCGGCGCCGGTAAATTCCATTGAAATAAAAAGAGGTGTAAAGCCGGAAATGCCTAAAAAACAGCTGACCTACGTGAACCAGGATAATTTTAAACGGGCGTTGAAAACACCGAAAAAAGTAGGATATGAAGACCTGTTGCCCGATTCAACGCGACAGCAGGTTATCAGCAGGGCGATCGATAAGATCAATTCAGAAAAAAGCAGTGTCAGTGCTATTGCAGATGATGCACAGTACAAAAATAAAAGTTTGCGGAACCACCTGGTGGAATGGCATCGCAAGCTAAGCTTATCCTTTGCCTGCGTTGTGTTGTTCCTGATAGGGGCGCCGCTGGGCTCCATTATCCGTAAAGGTGGGATGGGGATGCCCCTGGTTATAGCAGTGGTATTCTTTCTTATATTCCACCTGCTGAATATGTTCGGCGAAAAGTTTGTGAGAGAAGGTATTACCTCTGCATTTGTGGGAATGTGGTTGTCGACCCTGGTGCTGTTGCCCATCGGCTTTTTTCTTACCTACAAAGCCATGCATGACTCGCAATTATTTAACAAGGAATTTTATTACCGGTTGTTCAGACCGGTAAACCGGTTTATAAAAAAAATGCGTAAACCTTCGAAAAACAGGCTGGAAGCAGTTCCGGTAAACTAACACTATGTATGGGCAACTGGAAGATCATTGTATTTTTTCTGACGGGTACTGTATTCTTTTTTCTGCTATTGCGATGGCAGGGGCAGGCGCTGGTAACCCCTGCTTCACCTGCCGGTATTGTTTCTTTTGAGCTGGCGTTTCATAAACACAATGCGGCTGCTATTACAGAAGCCTGGAAGCAGGGACACGGGCTTGCTTTCTTCCTGAATATCCTGCTCGATTTCCTGATGATCCCTTTTTACGGACTGTTTTTCTATTCCATCTGTGGCTTTTTTTCGGAGCAATACAAAACGGGCATCCTGCAAAGAGTAGCGGTATTGCTGGCTTTTGGCAGCCTGATGGCGGTAATCATGGATATCGGCGAAAACCTGCTGATGCTGTTCAGCTTTTATATAAGTGTGGCAGGTCCCATCGTGTGGATGACGGGGGCGGTAGCGGTTCTGAAGTTTGCCTTCATTGCCTGCTGTCTTGCTTATATCCTGTTTTCTTCTGTTTACCTGCTGCTGAAGAAGCTGGTGTAAGCAGGTGCTTTTGTGTGTAAAATGTTAGCCCCAAATTAAATGTATACGGTTGTATATCATAATTTTAATCTTTACGTTTAAGTCTTAACTTTGACGCTTCAGAACAAACATGGCAGAAATAATATTAGAGCTTCAGCATGCAAATATCTACCAGGGCAAGTCGCTGGTATTGGGGGATGTGGACATCCAGGTGCACAAGGGAGAATTTGTATACCTTGTAGGGAAGACGGGTACCGGTAAATCCAGCCTTTTAAAAACCCTGTATGGAGAGCTGAAGCTGAAAGAAGGAGAAGGCACTGTGGTGGGGTATAAGCTGAGTGAAATGACCTGGAAAAAGATCCCTTTCCTGAGAAGGAATCTGGGAATCGTGTTCCAGGATTTCCAGCTGCTTACGGACAGGAATGTGCATGATAACCTGAAGTTTGTGCTGAAAGCCACCGGCTGGAAGGATGATAAGCTGGTGGAAGAAAAGATAACAGATGTGCTGGAAAAAGTAGGACTCAAAACCAAAGGGTTCAAATTTCCGTTTGAGCTGTCCGGGGGCGAACAGCAACGGGTAGACCTGGCAAGGGCCCTTTTGAATTCCCCCAAGCTGATTCTGGCGGATGAGCCTACCGGTAATCTGGACCCGGAAACCTCCGATGAGATCATGCAGCTGCTGTTCCGCATATCCAAAGAATACGGTACCGCCATCGTAATGGCAACCCACGATTATCGTGTCATCAGCAAATTCCCTGCCCGGACCATCCGCACAGAAACCGGAAGGGTTATTGATAATGCCGGGATCACCTTATAAACGTTTTTCTTCATTTGGCTGACTAAACAGACCGGACAAGTATTGTCATGTCATGGTCATATAAAGTCATTTATCTCTTGTTGATTGGAATATCGGGATAATCCGATATATCTTTGCGGTATGTTAGCAATTGACTGCCTGGAAATTTTTAAGGCTTTGTCCAACGAAAAAAGGCTGGAGATACTGTTGTGGCTTAAAGAGCCCCACCGTTACTTTTCCTGTGCAGAAGGAATGGATTTTGAAAAACATGGTGTGTGTGTAGGGTATATCCAGAAACGGTCGGGGTTAACACAATCTACCATATCGGAGTATCTCACTATTTTAAAAAAGGCCGGATTGGTTGAATCCGTAAGGATAGGTCAATGGACTTATTACAAACGGAATGAAAAAGTATTTAAGGAATTGAGCAGGATCATTAAAACAAATATTTAGCAGACATGAAGAAGAATACAGGACTCTCTGTGCTGGAACTGGCCATTGTTACAGAAGGAGCTACCATATCGGATGCCATAGCCGGTACGGTAGCGGTAGCACAACATGCAGAAGAACTTGGGTACAAACGGATATGGCTGGCCGAACATCATAATATGCAGCATGTGGCCAGCTCTGCTACTGCTGTGCTGATAGGGGAGGTAGCCGGTAAAACACGTAGCATAAGAGTGGGATCGGGTGGCATCATGCTGCCGAACCATTCCCCTTTGGTCATTGCAGAGCAGTTCGGTACGCTGGAATCCATTTATCCCGGAAGGATAGACCTGGGGTTGGGCAGGGCGCCAGGCACGGACCAACTGACGGCTTATGCTTTGCGCAGAAAAAATATGACAGCCGAATATAATTTCCCTTCGGATGTAAGGGAACTGCAGACCTACTTCAGCAGGGAAAACAGCGATGCCAAAGTGAGGGCTTTCCCGGGCGAGGGACTGGAGATACCCATCTGGATACTGGGTTCCAGCACAGACAGCGCTTACCTGGCTGCAGAATTCGGGTTACCCTATGCTTTTGCTTCCCATTTTGCACCTGCGCAGTTCCGTGCCGCCATAGAGATATACCGCGATCATTTTAAGCCTTCCCGGCAATTGGCCGAACCTTATGTGATGGCTTGTGTAAATGCCATGGCAGCCGATACGGATGAGGAAGCAGAATGGCTGACGACCAGTTTGTACCGCATGTTCATGGGTATTATCACCAACACACGCAGCCCTTTACAACCACCGGCAGAACTACCGGCTATGTTTCACCACCCCGAAATAGAGCGGGCGGTAAAAAGCATGACGGCATATACCTTTGCCGGTAGTAAGGAGACGTTGAGACAAAAGTTCGGCATATTCCTGGCGGAAACGCGTGTTGATGAACTGATGGTTACCAGTCCGATATATGACAGGGCAGCGAAGCTGAAATCGTTCTCGATTGTAAAAGAAGCCTTAGACCATTGATATACAGAAAGACCACATACATCGGAAATCATAAGTTGTACATCAGAAATAAAAAAGAATTGCTGATTTCGGGATTTTAGATGGCTGATGTAGAAAATACACATATCAGAAATCTCACATCAGAAATCAGAAATAAAAAGGAAATTGTTGATTGCTGATCTCTGATTTTACTGATTGAATAAATCCATAAGTCAAGCATCGTACATCAGAAATCTTAAATCATCACCGATATAAACCAGGTTGTAAATAAGCCCCCGGATATTGAAATGACACAGGATTTGACGAATAAGAACAGCTTACTGGTATTTGCATTGGAGTCGGAAGCAGCAGGTTATTTCCGGGATCAGGATATATTGTTTACGGGTGTTGGAAAAATAAATGCCGGTTACCGGTTGCTGAAACGGATTGCAGTGAGCCGGCCGGATATTATCATCAACCTCGGATCGGCGGGCAGCAGCCTGCATAAGAAAGGAGAAGTGGTTTGTTGTACGCGGTTTATTCAGCGTGATATGGATGTGACTCCGTTGGGTTTTGCAAGGTATGAAACACCTTTTTATGAGCAGGACATCATGCTTGAGTATGGCATATCGTTGCCGGGGTTGGTGCAGGGGATCTGCGGAACAGGAGATAACTTTGAGATCCAGCATAATGCAGAAGCCTATGATGTGGTAGATATGGAAGCCTATGCACTGGCGTGGGTTGCCAAACAGGAGGGTATACCGTTTGTTTGCCTGAAATATATTTCGGATGGGGCTGATGGCAAAGCTGCCGGTGACTGGTCGGTATCTGTTCACCAGGCGGCGAAAGCGTTGCACGAAACACTTTTAACATGCCGGGGATAAAGAAAAGCATTAGGGGTTGACCAAAAATCCTGTTGAACGTCTTTGCGAATAGCTGATTATACGGTCTCAATCGTTGAATTGTGACATGCAAGATGTTTCACTGATAAATTCAATCTGTATCTAACAGCGCGTGGGGACACGCGCCGGGGCAGTGGACCGCCCAGTGGCGTGGAGACATGCAACCTTCGCATCCTAGATATTCGAAAGCCACAGCGCTATACGAAGTTTCCGATTTCGTATTCCCTGTGTTCTTCATCGTCAGAGACGATGCATTACAATTACTTACAACAATCCTTTTTTACAAAAATGTTCTTCAGGAACCTGAGTATGCCGGAGAATATCTTTTGCAACGTCATTTTTCTTTTTTCATCAATGCGTTTAAAAAATTGTATTCATACCGCAGCAGCCAGCTGCTGGTGTTGAAACGTTCCATACTGCCGGCCGCCTGCACACGGTAAGCCAGGTCCAGCCTGGAAATGCTGTTAAAGATAAACTGAATACCCGGAACCACATCCAGGTAATATCCTTTCCCATCCAGGGCATTGGCTCCCAATATATCTACATACACATTAAAGTTGGGTTGCTTATAATCCTTGTAAACCCTGGGCAGGAGCAGGTAGCCGGCAGACAGGCTGTAATTGGCTGCATGCCTGCTTATACCCGGCACTTTGGGCACATCTATATTTTCCCACCTGTTGGTATAGGCTACCGTGCCGGAAACAGCCAGCTTGTGCACCAGCTGGGTGGCTACTATGCCGGTATTGAAACCGGAATGATTGCCGTCGAGTTTAATTTCGTTGCTGGTGTAGATATTAGTAATGGGGTGTGGCGTTCCGTCTATTATATGCTGGCGGGTATGCTGCATGGTGAGCGGGTTGCCTGAAATTGCCACTTTACCAAAAGCAGCCATCCTGAAATGCGAATGCAGGTCATCAACAGAGAGAAAACGGTACTTGGCATAGATATTCCCGCCTTCGAGTTGCATTCCTCTTTGAAACATATTGGATGCATAAGCCATTCCCCGGATCATAAAATTCTTATTGATGCCAAACATTACCTCCGGCAATACCCGGTAGCTGTAACCATTGTCATAAGGGCGTGGCATAAGCTTATTGGTTACTCTTATACCTATGCTTTTGGCCGGCACATTGCTGGCAGGGTCCGACATGATGTATAATTCCTGTGCATGCACAGAAAAGCCTGTCAGTATTAAAAGGCACAAGATAATATAGCGCATGAAATGGTCATTATGGTGAATGATAAGGTACAGGTTGCCGGCACGACTGCAGGTGGCAACCAACCTGTGGTTAAAAGGCAGTTGATTATCCCTGGATGGTTACGTGGTAAACTCTTTGTTTAGTGGTTTTCCTGCCGACATTGCAGCACTCATCCATGTATCCTGACTCATAACATTGCATAGTGGTGAGCTTGCTCATTTTTTTATACTCTTTGGCAACAACAAAGTTTTTATCCAGGAGCTTTATCTTCTGAGTGCCGTTCAACGTCTGGTTTTTCACATCCATAAAGTGAAAGGTCATGTCGTCAACTGTCACATGGGCATCGTTCTTCACAGCCAACTGGTTGAAATTGGCATGCGCCCAGAGATTGGCCACGAAAAAGCCCGCGCCTTCCACCTTGTTTTTCATGGCATCCAGGTCAGGCTTCATGTCCGGTTTAATGGACACGGTAAAAATATTCTTATTCAGATCAGTGGTTACAGATTCCACGAAGCTGAGCGAGTTAAGCGCTTTATTGATAGAATTGCTGCACATAGAGCAGGTGAGGCCACTGGCCTGTAATTCTACCTTTTGTATCTGGCTGTGAGCAACTGTAAATGAAAACAGGGTAATTATTGCGATAAATATTTTTTGCATTGTATTTGATTTTATGTTCTGAGTAGATAGGAAAATGGTATTACATTAAAGTAATACAGGCTAAGGCCTATTCCCGGTATCAAATACGAAAAACAGCGTACAGTATGTTGTGGGAGGGCTGTTCATATTCCGGGGGTGTCCGGATATATTCCAGGCGAAGTTCGCCAGCTAATGTTTTTTGAATGCTGTAATCGGGTGCTGCCGGCGCGATTGCCGTGAAGGCGGGTGTCCCAAACTTTACAAGGGGACTGCCTTTATGTGTATCATCGAGTTTAAAAACTTTCAGATCGTCGTGGCAGCAACCGGAATCTTCCATGCCACAGTAGCCGCAATCGTTGCTCTTTTCTGAGGAATGGTAACTGATATCCGCCAGCTCACCCATGCAATAATGCATATTCACTACCAGCCCGCAGGATACCGCGAGATACAGGAATGCAACCAGTATGGTGAATAACTTCTTCATTGCAGTTGCAAAATTAACGTCAAAAACCGGTTTTTGCAACAGGCCCGACTGTTAAACTTATTCTCATTATGTAACGATTTTGAACCGCTATAATTGTAAGCTGTTTTTAATAATCCGGTATTTTCCGCTGCTTTCACGGGCAATATCATCTTTGTAAAAAAAACTGATATCGACATGATGCCCCAGCCTCTCTACCAGTTCATGCCTGAACATCTCTTCGTCTTTATCTCCATAGCTTTCATCTTTTACAATATATACCTCTATTGCGTCTTTCCTGTCCTGTATAATCTGGAATTTGACGACCCCCGTTACATATTTCACGCAGTTAGACACATTACCCAAGTTTATCTTGCCTCTTTCTTCCGAATAGATGAAATCATTGATCCTTCCTTCGATGGATTCAGCCAGTGGGTTATGATTCCCACAGTCGCATGTTCTGTCTGATAGTGTCAGTTTATCCTTTATGGCATACCGAATAAGCGGTGTGCCGTGCGTCTGAAACGATGTAAATACCAGGTCGCCTTGCTGAGCCGGCTTCCCGTTATTATCCAGCACTTCTATATAGCCCGACAGAAGGTCAATATGGAGGTTCCCTTTTGGACACTCCAGAATGAAGGGAGCTCCTTCGGAGGATGCATACTGGTTTCTCACTTCGGCTCCAAAAAACTGCTTTAAAGCAGCTTTCTCATGTTCCACGATCGTTTCTGCAGTTGGAAAAATTGTTTTGGCGTTATAATGTAGATGATAGTTATTGTCGATGCCCCATTTGGCAATTTCGTACATAGAAGAAGGAAATCCCACCAGGAATTCCGGCTGGAAGCGATTCAGGTCATCAATATATTGTTTTACGGAACGGGGCGAAATATGAAAAGTAGAATAATACCTTATCTTATATAACCAGTCATACCGCCAGTACCGTTTTTTCTGAACGTCTTTGTCTGTTAGAATAGCTTTACCGCTGAACCAAGCCACCTTTTTGCCCAATTTGTAACCGTGTTCGGACCGAAATAAATCTAACGTTGCCTGCCTTTGCTGCATGTCATCATGCGTATACCGCACTTCAAGCGACTTACCTGTTGTACCCCCCGTTTTGCTGATAATCGCATCCCCGGCATCTACGGTGTAGATGTCGTTAATATTCGAACGTACGTCTTCTTTGGATTGTATAGAAATAGTCTCGTAGTAAGAAAAAATATCGCCCTGTGGGTGGATGTCAGGCAGTATTTTTTTGTAATACGGTGAATTCGATTTGGCAAAGGCAATAAAATCGGATAGCTTTTTCTTTTGCAACTGCTTCAGCTCGTTCAATGAAAGCTTTTTTTGCCTGACGGCTTCATCATACCAGTATCTATACCTTCCGCCATGTCTTTTTCTATATTGAAGATAGTCATACATGGTCACCAGACAATCCTTAAGAAAACCGGGCATTTTCTTATATAACTTTTCCTGAACTTTTGCCATTGAATGATAAATTAGTGATCGTGTTTTGAGCAGGTAGGTTTTAAGCAACGCAAAAGTACAGGTTTTAAACAATATTTAAAACAGGCGTCAAGTTGTCTTTCATGTATTGATCT
>CAKSVK010000003.1 GCA_934502905.1 uncultured Chitinophagaceae bacterium | reverse complement strand
ATAGGGCGCACTACCCTGTTAAGAACTTTTGGGTTCAAATAATAATGGAGCATCTTGCGGATGCTCCATTATTATTGTATACTGGCAGATGATATTAGAAGGTGTACCTAACGGAAAGACCTGCATTACCAGGATAGAAGCGGTTGTAATAGTCATAAGGTTCCACGATGGTAAAGGTGGGTCTTATATCAGCAGATACATTCAAAGGAATATTGCCGAATTTATAATCAACACCTCCTGTCGGGAAAATACCTAACCCAAAACCCCTGTACGAACTATAGCTGGAAAAAGTATTATATGCTGTCAAACCTCCACCTACAAACCATCTGAATCCTTCAATATTTCCGATAGGAAAATGATGCTGGTAAGAAGCTGATGCAGAAAGGTTGAACCAGTTATATCCGGTAATACCATAAGGTCTGAAACCAACATTGAATTCCAAAGCTCCCGGATCCGTGATGAAAGTTTTAAATGAGCCAGAAATCAAGTCGTAGTAACCTCCTCCTAGTCTACCCCCGATTGCATTTTTGTAATCACCGCCATCCTGGGCATATGTAGCCGCCAGCATACCAAAAGAACATACTAAGATCAATAAACTCTTTTTCATCTTTTTTATATTTAATTAAGATTTGAGCGCAAAAGTATGCAAAATTTTGATTTCTCTAAAAAATTGACTTTTTAATTAGATGGTATCCAACTAGATAAGAAAGTATCCTTCCAAGAGCGTATAACAACCCGGCCGGTCACCGGGGACCCTGTCCCTGATAAGTCAAAAGGCTTTTGTTAAGTGTGTAAGACTACGGGGTTGTCTCGCAGATTCACACGGATTCTTTCCGCTGATGCCGCTGATTTTGCAGGTAATACAGGAAATAGTAACGATCCCTCCTGGGAAAATCTGCGTACAGGATCTGCGGGAAAGTTTCAGTTACCGGTGTGTTGTTCGCACCTACTACCCTAAGCGTAGTTTTCGGTGGACGGTGACACCCCACCGATAGAGAAAAGATGTGCCTTTATTCCTCCTTATCGGTCGGTGTGTTCACCATAGCCGTAAACTAGGAACGCGATCTGTAAAATACCCCAAAGGGATTTAATTTGAATGACCACCGGCTGTACCGGTGGTAAGTTCAAGGTAAACCTTGAACCCCGAATGGGGTTCAACAAAAACTTTGATATTTACCACCCAACTTCGTTGGGGGCTATTCACATGTAAGCCCTTCAGGCTTAAATTGACGGCCATGGTGCTTCACCGACCGAAAAATGGGTGTAACACAAAAGCCCGGAACTACATCCTCCGTTAAACACGAAGGGACATATTTTAATACTTTTCAGTTACCGGTAGTTTTGTTCACACCTACTACCTTAAGCGTAGTTTTCGGTGGACGGTGGCACCCCACCGATAGAGAAAAGATGTGCCTTTATTCCTCCCTACCGGTCGGTGTCTTCACCGACCGGAAAATGGGTATAGCACAAAAGCCTGGAACTACGTTCTCCGTAACTTTTCTCACCGGAGGTAAATGCGTAAGCTGGTAACAACCCCCTGCCCCTGATAGGTCAAAAGGTTTTACTTGGACTTTTTTGTTGCAGCTTTCTTTTTCACAGGAGCAACCGCTTTTTCCACTTTTTTGGTAACCTTTCCTATTTCTTTCTTTACGGCTTTACCGGCCTTCTTCACAGCTTTCTCCGCGTCTTTCTTTTTAGCAGTAGCTTTTTTCGCGATTGAGTTACCGGCACTTTTAATGGTTTTCTTTGCCTTGTTGATATCGGCTTTTAATTGTTTGCCGGTTTTAGCCGCAACCTTTTTCGCCGTTTTCTTTTTGGAAACAACGGCCTTAGATACATTCTTTGCTGTTTTTTTAGCAGCTGTTTTCAGCTTATCGGTTTCTTTCGCTATTTTTTTCTCGGTCTTTTTGATGGTTTTTTTCAGATCCTTTTTTACGTCTGATTTACCATATCTCTTTTTGATCGCCTTTTTTACATCAGCAAACTTTTCAGCAGTTGTTTCCACAACAGCATTGGTTCCTGCAATAATATCAGCTTTAAGTTCAGAAGCTTTTTCTTCTATTTTTTCAAAAAAGGATTTTTCATCCTGTTTTTTTGCGCTTTTTTTAGCCATAAAATTTTTTATTAAAAATAATTAAATGATTGTGACAAAAGAAAAGGCATACAGGAAATTTTATACTTTAACATTCCGGTTACCCGTGACATACCAGCGAACCCCGCCAATAACGCGATCACCAAAATCATGTTCCTTCCCGCTTCGGGGCTTATAATGGTGCAGGGGGCGCCAGTAGCAGGAAGACCTCCCATTTTCCAGGGCTGCTTTTTGCTATCCGCGGGAGCACTAGATGTAAAAGACAAAGTCGTCTCTGCAGGGTAATCAATTGGTCGACGCCCCGACCGGGCGGGTATCATTCCCCAGCTGAATGACGGATCTTTCCCTCGCACAAACGTTCAACAGGTCTTTTGGTCAGTCTCCGAAGATACCCGGATTTTTTCGGAAGCGATACCAAAGTATTAACCATCTTTTCTGTGATCCCGAAAACGCTCCATTCAATGATAAGTGCGTAGAAATCTGCATACAGGTGTGTGCATTTGTGGGCAAACTCATCAAAGTCCCGTAGCAACGACCAGAGTTTATCATTTGGTAAACGCACGGTTTAAAAGCCACTGCCGTAAGAATCACATATCGATGTTTAGACACTATTCTATCGAATCAATAAGTGTTTTCATAGAAATGATAAGTATATCCACTAATAAACCCGCTTATTTTGAGTTAATAATGCCGGTGTTACAAACCGCCTAAACAAAATATGAATATGATGAAATGGGTTACGCTTCTTCTGCTTTTTGTGTTAATAAGCCAGCAGTCGCTCTCTCAGACAACATATGTTAACAACGGCACTGCCACCAGCTATACCCTGTCAACAGGCGATAGCTTGTATATTGCCTCAGGTACATACACCGGCTCCATAAGCTGCTGGGTGACCAATACAAAAATAACTGTGGCACCAGGGGCGGTTTTCTCACCGTCTTCCATAAATGGCTACCAAAGCATCTACCGGGTGTACGGATCGGCTATCCTGCCCAATGCAGGTATCGGGGATGGGTTTCAGTTGTATAACTACGGAACGACCACCTTCAGCGGGAACGCACAGGTGTGGGGCACTCCAATCTTTTATAACCATCACGATGCCGTGCTGAACTTTACAGGCAATTTTGATGTCTGGGGTAACGGTACAACCTTTCAGAATAATGGTAAAGTTTCCATCACAGGTAATTTCACCGGTGGCGCCATTCAATTAACCAACCAGCAGCTTTTCCATGTAGGCGGCATCCTTACACTACAGGGCTCCTCCTCTCTTAATAATAGCTGCCGGATGATTGCGGAAAATGGAATAATATTTTATAACAATATTACTGTTTACAACAGCGGTTTGCTTTGGGCCTCCAGTGCTAAAAATAACGGACGCTTCAGCAGCCAGGCTACAATAATAAACAGCGGCAACGCTATTCTGAAAACCAGGATATTTATCAACGAAGGACATATCAGGGGTAACGGAAGCCTGTATATCACCGGCACCAGCACGCTGAACGGCAGCGTGGGCTCCAATGTCTCAACAGAAGAGCTGCTGATCTATACAGTAAACCGCAGTAACACATCCCAGATTTTCGATAACCAATGGGGTACGGTGTATCCGAATGCATCTTTCTCGGCAATTAACGAGCCGGATACAACTATTACACCTGTTACGGGGTCAGGTTGTTCGTTTACCTATGCGCCTTATACGCTCCTGCCGGTGCAATGGAAAAGTTTTGACATATCGCTGGTAAACAATATCCCGGCACTAAGCTGGTCGATCCTGGGGGATGAAAAACAAATGTTTGAAGTAGAGCGCAGTACCAATGGCAGGGACTTTATGTATATGGCAACTGTTGAAACATCCGTATTCAGGGATGTCTCCTGCCCCGGAGGTATGATGGTTTATTACAGGGTAAAAGCTGTTTCACCGGACGGTCTGGCTAAATATTCAGATATCAAAACAATAAAAACAGCCGTCATCGAAAAGGTTTCCTATCAAACCTTTCCCAACCCGGTCGTACAAAAGTTAAATGTTGTTTACACCACAAGCAGCCAAACAAAGATCCACATCATCATACTAAACTCAGCCGGCCAATTACAATTTCAGAAATCCATTGCAGTCAAACCCGGCAACAACCTGGTAGAAGTGCACGAAGCAGCGGGTTGGAAAAAAGGCATATACTACATTCACATCAGCAGCGAAAACGGGAACAGCGAACGTTCCGTATTATTAAAACAATAAGAAAACGGGCTTATAGTTCTGCAAGTGTAACGCCTTTCTTGTGTATCGCCAACCTGTATTCCACACCACATTTCAGGGCATAGTTCCTGCGGGTATGACTAACCGGGAAGTTCATGCAGACAGGATATTTGTACTCTGAAATAACATCCTGTACAATTGGATAGATCTTTTTTCCAAATGGTCTTTCGGTATCTTTCATGTCTGAAAAGCCCCCGACTATCAGCCCGGCCAGTTGACTGAGCTTACCGCTTCTTTTCAATTGCAGCAACATACGGTCTACAGCATACAGGTATTCCCCGACATCTTCTATAAAAAGTATCTTACCCCTGGTATCAATATCTGAATCGGAACCCACCAGGTGTGCCAGCAGCGACAGGTTGCCCCCTATCAGCTGTCCCCTGACCTCGCCCGCCCGGTTGAGTGCATGCGCAGCGGTTGTATAGCTGGCTTTCATTCCCGTCAGCGCGTCCCGTAATGAGTTAACGTATTTGGTTCTATAACCGTTATCATTAAATGCGCCTGCCATGGGCGCATGCAGGGTACTTATCTTATACCTCGTGTTGATATGAGCATGCAATACGGTAATGTCGCTGAAGCCGATCACCCATTTAGGCTTCTTCCGGAATTTTCTGAAATCGATCCTGTCAATGATCCTGCTGACGCCATACCCTCCCCTGCCACATAAAACAGCATGTATGGAATCATCATTCAGCATTTGCTGCAGGTCGGCCAACCGCTGCTCATCTGTACCGGAAAAATAGGTGCTGGAACTGCCCCCGACCGTCTCACCGGTTTTTACTTCAAAACCCCATTTTTGTAAGGTATGAATACAGGTTTCAACTTTTTCCAAAGCCATGAATCCCGCAGGGCAGGTGATGCCGATGGTGTCTCCTTTTGTCAGATATGGTGGTAACTGCAGCATTTGATGATCTATATTTCTATAAGTTCCGTATTGTTTTTTGTAACGCTCAGCCGGTGGAGCACACCACATTTGAGCGCATAATTATTTTTCTGGTGTCCCACAGGGAAATCGAAGCAAACCGGATAGGAATATTCCTGCACCTTTTCCATCACGATATCGTATAACGTCCGCCCGAACTCCTCACCGGGGTCATCGGGCTTAATTCTAAACCCGCCGATGATGAGCCCTTTCAACTGAGACAGCTTGTTGGTGCGCTTCAGGTTCCAGAGCATGCGATCAAGGCTGTAAAGATATTCCCCGGTATCTTCCAAAAACAGGATCTTTCCTGCTGTCCTGATTTCCGACTTTGTTCCCGACAGTGTTTCAATTGTTTTCAGGTTCCCGCCGATGAGTGTGGCCTCCGTTACCCCGGTCCTGTTGCGTTCATTAAACGTTGCAGTATATTTCATTTTTGTTCCCGTCAGGGCATCCCGGATGGAGGCTATCGTCTGCAACTGTATTTGTTCTGCTGCGGCGGGATCTTTGGGAAAGCTGTTGCACATTTTTGAATGCAGGGTGGCTACACGGATATTGCTGTTGATATGACAGTGGAGTACTGTAATATCGCTGAAGCCGATGATCCATTTTGGCCGGTCGGCCAGGCGGGAAAAATTAATGTTGTCGATGATCCGGACAGAACCGTACCCTCCCCTTGCACACATGATCGCCTTTACCGCCGGATCTTCCAGCATTTGCTGAAAGTCCCTGCTTCTTTCCTTGTCTGTACCACCCAGGCTGAAGTCTTTTTTGCCGATAGCATTTCCGGTCTTTATTGTAAACCCCCATGCTTCCATCTGGCTGATAGCAGGTTGTAATTCCTCCAGGGTGATATATCCTGCAGGTGATATGATACCGATCGTATCTCCTTTTTTCAGGGCTGGCGGAGAAACTATGGACTGCTGGAAATCTTCATCGTGGCCGGCCATCGCGGGAAGCAACCCGGTTCCCAGCAGGGAAGATAAAAACTGTTTGCGTTTCATTTATGTGATGACGGGTTAAAAGGTCATTCGCTTATGAAAACGGGCTGACCTGAGCCAACCCGTTTTATCAAACCTGTTTATGAATACTGTTATTTGGCTCTTACATTAATGGATATGCGCCTGTTTTTCTTCTTATTCTCTTCCGTATCGTTAGGTGCCACAAAATGTGCCGGGCCATATCCTTCTGCAGGCGCCAGTTGCGCTGCTGCTGTGGCTTTCAGCTTATTTGTTACAGCGTCTGCCCTTTCCTGGGAAAGCTTCACATTGGTCACAGAGTCTCCCGTGTTATCCGTGTATCCGCCAATTTTGATATTCACTGCGGGAAAAGCTTTCAGGATAGCGGCAATATTCTGCACCTGCTTTTCCGAAGAAGTGGAAATAACCGCACTTCCGGTTTCAAAGTTCAGATCATCAAAGTCGAACCATTTTTCTTTTGACACGGCCTCATCTGACTGGAGGTATGCTACCAGCTGGTCTTCAATACCACCTTTATATGCATCCAGCTCCATTCCATCAGGCAGTTTCACCTTCAGGGACTGGCGGGCCGGCGCTTCTGTTACAGCCGGTTTCGCCGCTTCATGTTTTATTTCTTCATGCCCCTGTGCGCCCGCGTGTGTTTCTTCGCCATGAGTACTGCCGCAGGCCTTTACTATATACAAGATCAGAATAAAGGCTATAAGCGCAAAATAGCCGGGGTTAAACCATCCCTTACTTTGTGTTTCTTCCTGGTGTGTGTGTGAAGACATAAAACGTGTTTTTAAGATTCTAAACTGCTGCAAAATAATAAAATCTCTATGGAAAAGTTATAATGTTACCCACTAAGTATATTTACGCGGTAGATGTTTTTAGGAAAAAATAAAAAAACATAACAAAATAACTGGCGTTTATTAGTAAGTTTTAGTAATATTGTTACGCATTGCCTAAATGCAGGTTTTGCCCGCTTGAGAAAAATCTGTCGAAATTCACCTGTAATTTTAATCCATTTTTTTTATGATAAAAACCTTATCTGATGCACTCTTATACCCCTTTAGACAAGAAGATCACTGTTCTTATAGTAGATGACCATAAGCTGATCAGGGATACCTGGTCTTTTATCCTCAACAGCGACCCCCGATTCCAGGTAATAGCAGAAACCGATACAGGCGAGGAAGCCATACGTCTTTCCGGGCAAAATCACCCGCAGGTTATATTAATGGATATTAATATGACCCCGATGAACGGTTTTGAAGCCACAAAAGAGATCAGGAAGATCTCAGAAGACTCAAAGATCATAGGTGTTTCCATGCATTCGCAGCCGGCATACGCCAAAAAAATGCTGCAAATGGGCGCCTCTGGTTATGTAACAAAAAACTCCTCAAAGGAAGAAATGATGAATGCTATCTGCGAAGTAGCGGCCGGCAATAAGTATATCTGCAACGAAGTCAAATCCATCCTTTCCGAGCAGCTGCTGGAAGATAACCCCCAACCGGATATCAACCTGTTGTCGCAACGCGAGGTAGAGATCATCGACCTGATCAAACAGGGACAGTCTTCCCGGGAAATTGCGGTTCAGCTGAATATTACCCTGAAAACGGTAGAAGTCCATCGCCATAACATCCTGAAAAAGCTGAATCTTAAAAACACAGCAGCGTTGGTCAATTTCATGAACAATTCGGGCATCGTTTAAAACTGCCGTAAATAGTTTAGATTGCGGGTGCTAAACAAGCGCCCGTTTATGTCTACGCTTTCTGTCACTGCCATACAAACAGGTCTCTTTTGGGAGGATAAGCCTGCCAACCTGAAGATGCTGGAGTCAAAAATTGATTCCATAACCGGCACGGAGGTGATCATCCTTCCTGAAATGTTCAGTACGGGCTTCAGTATGAACCCGGAGCTGCTTGCGGAAACCATGGACGGAGAAACCGTGTTATGGATGAAAGAGCTGGCAGCGAAAAAGAGGGTCATTCTTACCGGCAGCATTATTATCGCGGAAGACGGTCACTATTACAACCGGCTGTTATGGGTACTGCCGAACGGCACGCTTGGCTATTATGACAAACGGCACCTGTTCTCCTATGCAGGCGAAGACGAACACTATACCGCTGGCAAAAAAAGACTGATCGCCTCCGTAAAAGGATGGAGGATCAACCTGCAGATATGTTACGACCTCCGTTTTCCCGTATGGGCCAGGCAAACGCCCCTGGAGCAGCCCGAATATGATGTATTGATCTATGTTGCCAACTGGCCGCAGAGAAGAAACACCGCATGGAAAACCCTGCTGCAGGCCAGGGCGATAGAAAACCAATGTTATGTGGCAGGAGTGAACAGGGTGGGTGATGATGGAAACGGGATCTATCACAGCGGCGACTCCATGATAATAGACCCGCTCGGCGCCGTGTTATATCAAAAGGCAGAGGAGGAGGATATACATACTATCACTTTTAATAAAGAAATACTGGCAGATATAAGAGCAAAATTCCCTTTCTGGAAAGACGGGGACAGCTTTTTGCTGGAAAGATAAATAACAGAAATGATCACTTATACCAATTGCAACATATATACCGGTGTTGAGCTGCTTACAGGAAAAGCAATTCTTGTAAAAGATCACCTGATAATGGATATAATAAACGTGGAGGAGGTAACCGGCCCCGCCGAAGATCTCGGGGGAATGAATATTGCCCCTGCATTCATTGATCTGCAGATTTATGGCGCCAACGGCAGGCTATTTTCTGCAAATCCCTCTGCAGAAGCCATTGCAGATACCTACGATTATTGTATGTCGGGTGGTTGTTCGCAGTTCATGATCACCATGGCGACCAACAGCATCGAGATATTCCTGGAGGGTATGGAAGCGGTTCGCAGCTACTGGCGGCAGGGCGGCAAAGGGTTGCTGGGGTTACACCTGGAGGGCCCCTATATGAACCCGGCAAAAAAAGGGGCCCACATTGAGCGGTATATTAAAAGACCGACAGAAGCAGAAGTGTCCATGCTGCTGGAGAAAGGAAAGGATGTTTTTAAAATGATCACCCTGGCACCGGAGATGTGTGACGACCACATCATCCATATGCTGATTGACAACGGCATCATTGTTTCGGCGGGGCATAGCAATGCAACGTATGCAGAAGCCCGGAAGGGTTTCGCAGCAGGTATTCCCGCTGCAACGCATCTTTTTAATGCCATGTCGCCATTTCAAAGCAGGGAACCCGGCCTGGTAGGTGCAGTATACAATAACCCGAATGTAAAAGCAAGCGTGGTTGCCGATGGCGTACACGTGGATTTTGTGTCCCTGAAAGTGAGTAAACAGGTTATGGGTAACAGGCTGTTCTTTATTACGGATGCCGTTACCGACTGCAGTGAGGGTGAATATCAGCATATTTTTAAAGGAGACCGGTACACTTTACCGGACGGCACCTTATCCGGTTCGGCGCTAACCATGATACAATCTGTGAAAAATGTAGTCAGGCACGCGTCCATCCCGGTTGACGAAGCATTGAGGATGGCATCCACCTATGCTGCAACGCTGCTGAAAACCCCAACCAAATACGGGCGGATTGAGCCTGGATTTGCTGCCGAGTTTGTTGTGTTTGACGATAGCCTTTCCATTAAAAAAGTACTAGTGTGACAATGAACAAAGTGGATGTGTCACCCGAGCTGGTTTTTAAAACCGCACGGAGCGGTGGCAAGGGAGGACAAAACGTAAATAAGGTGGAAACCATGGTAGAAGCTTATTTCAATATAAGCAAATCCTCTATTCTCACCGGGGAACAGAAAGACCTGGTGACCAGCAAGCTGGCTAACAGGATCAATGCAGAAGGAGAGCTGCTGGTGAAAGCCCAGGAAGAAAGGACCCAGTTGGGCAACAGGCAACGGGTCATCAGCAAGATAAACGAGCTGATCAACAAGGCGATAATCGTTCCTAAAAAAAGAATAAAACGCAAACCTTCCGCCGCATCTATTCAAAAGCGGCTTGATCAGAAAAAGCTGAATGCGCAAACAAAGGAGCAAAGGCGGAAAATAAGACCAGACTAGATAATAACAAAAATGGATCGTGGGAGCCGGCCAGCCGGGAACAACCCTTTAGATAAGCACACCTAAAGGGTGTTCACAAACGTGTTCAAACATACAAAACAGCAAATATGGTAACAGCTGTAAAGTAAGCTAATGCAGCAAAATAAGCAACTGCATCACGTGTGGCATACATAGAGGTAAAGCTGAGTTTCATAGACGCTGGTTTGGGGTTTAGAAATACGGGGTACGGATAATTGCAAACTAAAGGGGTTGCCTGCTTTCAGTGAGGTACGGATAAACGGCGTATTGGATCAAAACGGGGTTGGCAACTTAATGCCGGTTATTCCACTTAAGAACGCAATATTGTGGAAAACTATTGTGTAAATAATAATAATAGGATAAATAAGGCGCTTATTGGAGGTGGTAGATCTTTCTGCTCCTGCCTTCATTATAATCATAATATTAAAAACAGGGTACAAAGACCCCGTTTTTAATATGTCTTATGGTCAGGATAAAGCACTGATCAATCCTTTAATAATCGCTGCAGACTTAACTGCTTCAAATACGCGCGATTCACTGCTTCCATGCTGCAGTACAGAGGCTTCATGAGAATTTACGCACATTTCGCATCCGTTTACAGCAGACAGTGCCAGGCTTACCAGCTCAAAAAACTCTTTCCCCAGCACCGGGTTCATCATAATGCTCATTTTGATGCCGGCAGGGTGATTACTATAAAACTCCTTATTGGCAAAATGCCTGAACCTGTAGAATACATTGTTGGTATTCATCAGGGATGTGATAGCCACGATCTCCGCTATTTCAGCTTCTGTAGCACCCTCATCCCTGGCCTGAGTGGCAAAGCTGTTCTTCAGCAGGTCGAACTTTTCATTTGCTGCTACGGCCAGGGCCAGCAACAATGCTTCTTTTCTATTCAGGTGCTGCGTATTGTTCAACGCATTGCCTGTATTGATCTTCAAATCCTTGATATACCTTGAATCAGCGGCCAGCAATGCCTCCATATTAAACCCCGGTTCATATCCGGCAATACCCAGGTCGTTGATAAGGTTTACAAAGGTTTCGTTTTGTACTATTGTATCAGACATTTTCTTCAGTTTTTAATTCATCCAAAAGTTTGTTCCGCAGCATTAGTTCATGCTAAGCTCCTGTGTCAAAGTATTTTGACCTTTGTTCCAGTTACAGGGGCACAGCTCATCTGTCTGCAACGCATCCAGCACGCGCAGCACTTCCTGTACGTTACGTCCTACATTTAAGTCATACACGCTCACCCAACGAACAATGCCCTGTGGATCTATGATGAAAGTAGCCCTGTAAGCCACCTTTTCCTCTTCGCTCAGAATACCCAATGACTCCGCCAGTGATTTTGAAGTATCCGCCAACATCGGGAACTTAAGATCACGAAGGTCTTTATGATCTTTTCTCCATGCCAGGTGAACAAATTCGGAATCGGTAGAAGCGCCTATCAACACGGCATCCCTGTCAGCGAAATCGCCGGCTTTTTTATTGAACTCTGCAATTTCAGTCGGGCATACAAAGGTGAAGTCCTTGGGCCACCAGAACATAACCGTCCATTTGCCTTTTTCAGTAGCATATGCATTGGTGATGTCAATAAATTCCCTGTCTTTTTCAATTGATACTACCGCTTTCTTATTAAACCCGGGGAAACTACTTCCTACAGATAATACATGTGCACTCATAATAAATATGGTTTTATTGTGATTAATTTTTTTACAACCTTGCAATGGCGGAAGCTTGCCGTATATGGCATATCGTTAGATAATGCAAAGGTACTTAAACAAAATAATAGCAAACGATAATGATTGTTTATTGCCTGATAGATTATATCTATTATTTGGATAGGTATCCTGCAACAGTGATCAGATGCTTACGTTAAATATTTTATTTTTGTTCTATCATGAAAAAATATGCAGTGATCGTAGCAGGTGGCAATGGCAGCAGGATGAAGACCGCCACTCCGAAGCAGTTTTTACTGCTACATAATAAGCCGGTATTGTTTTACACCATAGAAGTATTCCTGAAGGCTTTCAGCGACCTTGAGATCATCCTGGTGTTGCCGCCTGATTTCGTAGAAGACGGATACATTATGACGGAATTGTCATCAGATGCTGCCAGGATAAAATTGACGGCAGGTGGAACAACAAGGTTCGAGTCGGTAAAAAAAGGGCTGGAACTGGTGAAGGAAGAATCGGTTGTTTTTGTGCACGACGGGGTGCGTTGCCTGGTAAGCGCCGCCCTGATCCGCGCCTGTTATGAGCAGGCAATGGAAAAAGGAAGCGCTGTTCCGGCTGTGGCGGTGACCGATAGTGTAAGGGTACTGACAGCAAGAGGGTCTCAACCGCTGAACCGCGACCTGCTGCGGGCAGTACAAACACCACAAACTTTCAGGAGCTCTATCCTTTTAAAAGCCTTTGAGCAGCCATACAGGGAAGCCTTCACCGATGAAGCAACCGTAGCCGAAGCAGCGGGATTTGAGATACATTTAATTGAAGGAGACAAGAAAAATATCAAGATCACTTTGCCGGAAGATCTGCTGATCGCCGAAAACCTGCTATCGGGCCAACCTTAATTTCCCGCTCCTATACGTTTGCAAACGAATGTTTTAAGCAATTTTTGCTTCCTGGATGAAACCTGCTCTTCCATCGACGCAGCTCCAGGCAACCTGACGCCGGTCAGTTCCTTTTCTGATTTTTATCTTTTGCGGCAGGAATGACGATATTATGACAAATCAGCCATGCACTGTTAGCTGTTCTCTATTACATTTGCAATTCCCATGGTTCCTCCCTCCACATATGATGTTTGCAGCGGACTTGATAATTTTGCCGTAATCGGCATCAATTATCATAATGCCGATACGACTACCCGGAGCAACTTTGCTATTTGCAGCAATAAGCAGGAACTGCTTACCCGCCTGGCTGTTTCCAGGAAAATAACAGACCTGGTGGTACTTTCCACCTGCAATCGTACTGAAATATACGGGCTCGGATCTACCGAAACCCTGACAGGTATCTTATGCGACGCTTCCGGCAACAGCCCGGAAACATTCAAAACGCATGGTTATACCCTGAACGGGATGCAGGCAGTACATCACCTTTTTAAGGTAGCTTCGGGGCTGGACTCCCAGATCATAGGTGACTACGAGATATTGATGCAGCTTAAAAAGGCAACCAAATACGCGAAGGAAAACAACCTACTGGGTTCTTTAACAGACCGTCTGATCAACTTTGCACTCCAGGCATCCAAGAAGATAAAGTCCGAAACCAGGCTCAGCACAGGCACCGTATCTGTGGCCTATGCTGCTATTGAAGCCATAAAAGAAAAGGTTAGCCATATTGAGCAAAAGAATATTTTGCTGGTGGGCGCCGGGAAGTTTGGCCGCAACGTTGCTAAAAATATATGTGAGTATTTTCCGGGCGCAAAAGTGCGTATTACCAACCGCACACCTCAAAAAGCAGAAGATTTTGCCAGTGATTACGGACTGGAGAGTGTGCCTTATGAAGACCTGAGAAAGGCTACCGATGAGAGTGATATCCTGATCGTCAGCACTACTTCCGACAGCTATACTATTTCTCCCGACTTTTTTACAGGTAATAAGGAGCGTTTGGTGCTGGATCTATCCGTTCCCAAAAGCATTGATCCCTCCGTAAGCAACATACCGGGGGTTTCCCTGCTGGACGTTGACCAGATATCTGTTATACTGAACAAAACATTTGAAATGCGCCGGGCGGAGATACCCAAGGCATTATCCATCATCGATAGCACAACCGGCGAATTCGTAGAATGGCATAAATTGTTTATGCATCGCGGGTTCCTGGGAGAAGTAAAATCGAAGTTGCTTGAGCTGAGCGAGCGTAATTGTTGCGGGCATCTCCCTGAGCAGAAAGATGCAAAGATCCAGAAAGCTGTAAAAATCCTTGCCGTTGATCTCCGGTCCAGAACTGCAAAGGGCTGTCAGTATATCAATACGCTCAACGAATACCTACGCATGAACTAAAGTATTTTTAACTTTAGTATTACATTAACCGTTTTCCTTCTCTCAACCATCACATTTCCAGTCTACTTATAATATTATTGCACAAATGCTGCTTATGCCCAGGCTGATCTTATTGATACACTGTTGTATAGCCTGCCTCCAGGCTTCTTCGCAACAAAGTGATTTTATCTCCTTTAAAAAGAACGGCCGTACCGCTACGAATTATTTTAAAGGTATGACCATTGATTTTATCCATACCAACGGATCATATGTGCACGGTATCATCAGGCGTATCCACAACGATACCATTTTCCTCGTTTTTGATGATGTAAGAATGGTTCCCAACTACTGGGGCGCAATGGAACCCGATACCGTAGCAAGGTATGACATGCGTTTTCACTACAGGGAAATAGGGGCTATTCCCAAGCCATTTAAAGGATTGGGGGTGATACGCAAAGGCAAGGTATTTATTATAGGGGGCATTGTGTATGCAACCCTTCATACCGTTAACGGCCTGATCCGGAAAGAAAAGATCGAGCCCGGGGTCATTGCAATTTCGGGAGCGGTATCGCTTGCCGGATACGGATTGGGTAAAACAGTGAGGACCCGGTACCCGATCGGGAAAAAATATACCATAGAATATGTAAAACTGACCGATTGATGGATATCCGCTTGCCTGTTCGGTTCTTTATTCAGTATTTTGCAGCCGGAAATCAAATATCCGGTGAGAAATTTTTTTGCAAAAGGCTGGAAGCTGCTCAAACGAATGTTCTGGATCCTGTTCATCGGGCAATTCCTCTATATTATTATTTTAAAATGGATTGATCCTCCGTTTACCCTTACCCAGTTGGGAAGCCTGTTCAGCGGGAACGGACTAAAAAGAGATTACATCGATAAAGAGGAAATGTCTCCTTATGCCGGGCTGGCGGTGATTGCTTCCGAAGACCAGTTGTTCCCCGATCATAATGGCTTTGACTGGAAAAGTATCCAGAAGGCAATGGAAAAAAATCAAAAAAGCAAACGCATTGCCGGTGCATCTACTATCAGCCAGCAAGTCGCTAAAAATGTTTTCCTCTGGCAGGGACGAACCTGGCTCAGAAAGGGACTGGAAACCTATTTTACTTTTATGATAGAATGGATCTGGAGCAAGGAACGGATCCTGGAAATGTACCTGAACGTAGCGGAAATGGGAAAAGGCATATTCGGTATTGAAGCCGCCGCGCAGCACTATTTCAAAAAGCCTGCTGCAAAACTCACCAAAACCCAGGCAGCCATGATAGCCGCCTGCTTACCCAATCCTGTACAATACACTATAAAGCCTCCTTCCAAATATGTAACGGCCAGATATCCCTGGGTGCTGCAACAGATGAACAACCTGGAAAGCGCTGAAGATATCCGGCAGGTATTACCGGGACCATCTAAAACTGTAAAAGACAAGTCAGCCGGCAGGGGAAAATAAACCGGGAGCTTTGATTTTTGCCCTTTGGAAAACCTTCAAACCTGTCAAAGGATAGAAACCACGCAGGCAAACTCAATGTATACTTTGGCCGAAGGTCAGCAGGTTGCTGTCGGGATCGAGCAGCGAAAACTCCCTTTGCCCCCAGGGCTTATCCTGCAAGGCCCCGTTGGGATGGATCGCTACATTATGATCCAGTAAAGATTGATATAATGTATCAATATCATTGGTACGGATATATACCTGTCCGTAATTTTCTTTAGGGTCCAGCTCTTTAAACAAAAAGAAATGGATTTCTACCTGGTCTTTTCTCATCATCAGGTAATCTGCGTGTTCCCCGCCCGAAGGCAGGAAGCCAAGCTCCAGGTAATAGGCTTTTGTTTTGGCCCTGTCCCGCATGGGCAGTTTCGGATGTATGTTTATCAGCACGATGTTGTTTTTGATATATGCAATGATACAAACAAAAAATTCTTCAACACTGGACGGTGAATAGACTGAATTATCCGAACAGGTAGGCTACATCTTCTTCCGTCAGCTTATTAATGAATCCATCGTCTGCCGCTACCAGCTCTTCCGACAGCTTTTTCTTTTTCTGCTGCAGGTGGATGATCTTTTCTTCAATAGTATTCTTGCAGATCATTTTGTAGGCAAAAACATTTTTTGTCTGACCGATACGGTGTGCCCGGTCGATGGCCTGGTCCTGCACCGCGGTATTCCACCAGGGGTCAAACAGGAATACATAATCCGCAGCAGTGAGGGTAAGTCCTGTATTGCCGGCTTTCAGGCTGATCAGGAACAGGTGTGTATCACTGTCCTCCTGCTGGAATGCATCCACCATTTCCGCTCTTTTTGCCGGCGGTGTTTGTCCGTCAAAGTGATAAAACGCTATTCCCTGTTCCGTACATTTTTCTGCCAGTATATCCAGCATGGAGCTGAATTGTGAAAACACCAGCACTTTATGTTTGCCCAGGATATTCTGCAGCTCATCCAGCAGCACATCCGCTTTCACGGAATCTGCACAATTCATATTATCTTCTTCCGGTAAAAGCGCCGGAGAGCTGCAGGCCTGCCGCAGACGGGTCATGCCCTGCAGGATGGACAGCTTGGCCTTTGCCAGTCCCTTGCTTTTGATATCCAGGAAAATACTGCTGCGGGTTTTCTCCAGGATGCCGTCATATACTTCCCTTTGCAGCCCGGTCATATTGCACCAGAGCACGGATTCTGTTTTCTCCGGCAGGTCCCGGGCCACCTGTTCCTTGGTACGTCGCAGGATAAAGGGTGCTGTCAGCTTTTTCAGCGCATTGATCTTTTCCTCATCTCGGTGGTAGTCTATCGGGTCCGCATACTCGCGCTTGAAAAATTCCCGGCTGCCGAACAACCCCGGCACGGCGAAGTTCAACTGGGTGTACAGGTCAAATGTATTGTTGACCACCGGCGTACCGCTCAGCGCCAGCCGGAATCCGGCACGCAGCTTCATCACCGCCTGTGCGATCTGGGTGGCGGGATTTTTAATATTATGACTTTCATCTATCACCGCCACGCCATACGTTTGTTCACATACCAGGTCGGCATCGGAGCGCATGGTATGGTAGGTGGTGATCAACACGCTGGTATTGTCTTCTGTGAGAGTTTCTTTCTGTCGATTGGGACCGTGGTATATGGCCGTTGTAATGGAAGGGGCAAATTTCTGCAGTTCCTGCTGCCAGTTATACAACAGGGAAGCCGGGCATATAATGATACTTTTTGCTTTCGGGTACTGCTCCACGTAACGTGTGATCATCGCAATGGACTGTAAGGTTTTTCCCAGCCCCATATCATCAGCCAGGCATGCACCTGCACCTACCTGTTGCAACAGCAGCATCCAGTCGTATCCTTTTTGCTGATAGGGGCGTAAGGAGGCCTGCATACTGGCGGCCAGTGAAAACAGGGTGTCATTGGTGTTTTGCCAGCGCTTCCATTGTCTCCACCATTCTTCCTTAATGGTATTGCCCATCTCCCTGTCAGACAGGCCGGTGATCATCATCCAACGCAGCAACTCTACCTGGTCCTGCTTTATTTTACCATGCTTGATAAGGGCTGCATATTGCTGCAGCCACTCATCCCCCAGGATCCCCAGGGAACCATCTTTCAGCAATACGGCTCTCTGCCCGGCAATCAATGTTTTCTGAAGCACGTTCAGCGGCACTTTCTCTTTTCCGAAAGCCACTTCCATCTTATAGACCAGTATATGGTCGTCTTCCTGTTGCAGTTGCATGACCGTTTCCGCGGTATAGGAAGAGTAGCGGAAATGCCTCAGCATATCCATACCGGCCACATCAATGTCCATCTGCAGCAGCCGGTGATAGGTTTTCAGGAACCATTGCTTTTTTTGCGCATCCGCAAAAGACAGGTAAAAGTACCCGTTGCGCTGCCTGCTGAAATGGGGATGCAATGCTTCCAGCGTTTTGATGAAAGCGGTTTCCGCTTCTTCATTTCGTTTGATGATATGCGTTATCCCTTCTTTGATCACTTCAAATGATTCTTTCCAGGGTCCTTCCGCCAGGTTGCTGTCATATAGCCACTGTGGGGTCAGCATCAGGAAGGCATTGTTCAGCTCGGTGAGCAGCACACGGTTGACAGGGCATATTTCCACTTCTTTTTTGGGGAAGAAATCATGCCGGTCTACCGGGTATTCTTTTTCCAGGTCGGTAAGGATCTCCTGCACAAACAATTCCGGGTGATGCGCTACACGACCCATATTGAACTGCTGCAGCTTACGCAGCATCCTGTAATCGGTGAAGCTGAGAATAAAGTACTCGTTACGGTTCTCCAGCAGGAAGTAGATCTGCTGAAAGCTGCTCAGCGGATAGGATATATTGTTGATCAGCACATGCGTGATAAGGTGAAGTCCTTTTTCATTTTTACCTACCTCAAAAGACAGGGTGGGTCTGAACCTGCTGAAGCTGCAGGGTGCAGTCAAATAACGATCCTTTCCCGGGAGAACTTTCCGGTGATACCATTTTACCAGCGGGAAAAAAGGTTTGAAGAACTCCAGCGTCCTATGCCAGAACTGCAGCATATGCGTCTCCAGGTATTCGTCAAAAGGAGTCTCGCCCCGCTGCATGGCATGCAGCTTTTTCACCTCTGAAATATAACCATCCCAGGATTCCAGGCTCCAGTTCATCAGGATATCCCGCGCCGGCTTGGGAAACTCTTTAAAGGCAGTCCTGATCAGGGACGCCTCCAGCACTGCGCTCAGGTAATTGACCTGGTCGCCTTTTTTCACCACTTTCAGCATTTCCACTGCCGGGCTGCGCCTGTGCATTAAGGAAGGAGATAACAATAAAATCGGCCGCTCATCTTTTTTCATCACAGATACTTACATGCTTCAGCAACTGGAGCTGATTTTTGTGTTTTATTTTTTTGAATCGCAAAAATATGGTCCGGTGGCAGGTTCTCCAAAATAGGGTTCGGAACCCCTTTATGTATTTCCAGGAGTCAGCTACGCCAGCCCCCAGGCGGACACAGGTGTAGTCACAAGACACAGGATGCAGGTCTTATTACCTTATCAACCCCGGTCCCCCATATCTAAGTCCCTTGGTGCAAGTCTTCTGAAGGACGACTTGTTACCTTTTTAATGCTGCCGGACTGCCTCCGGGCTGGAGATGCTTATGCCCTGGTACCATCAGGTTGAGTTTTCCGGCGCAAGTGACCGGCAAGCCGGACATTTGCGCCAGGGCTCGACCCGGCTGCGAAATCAAACACTAGTGATCGGTGGTGACACCAACCACAGTCCGGAATGCATCATTTTTCACCGAAAAACCGGCTTATCTTCGCTGTCCACGCATAAAGCACTGTACAGGACAGACAATGATGCCTATCCTGTTATATTTGTAAATTCACTGAATCAACTAACGATAATGAGTACCAATTTGTTGGCGTACAATAGCCAGTATCCCTCTGTAGCGCACTTAAAAAAGAAAGCCAAATCCAGGATCCCCAAATTTGCGTTTGACTACCTGGAAGGCGGCTGTAACGAAGAAGTGAACCTTTGGCGCAACGAAGAAGATTTTAAGCAGGTGTTCCTGATGCCACAATACCTGAAAAAGCACAACGGGACAGATATGCGGACCGAACTTTTCGGAAAGGTATACGATGCACCGTTTGGGATATCTCCTATCGGATTGCAGGGACTGATGTGGCCCAACGCACCGGAAATACTGGCCAAGGCCGCGGTAAAGCACAATATTCCGTATATACTCAGCACCGTTTCCACCAGCTCCATAGAAAGGATCGGGGAACTGACAGAAGGTAAGTTCTGGTTCCAGCTGTATCATCCCACCAAAAATGAGTTGAGAGATGACCTGCTCAGAAGGCTTGAGTCCGTCAACTGCGATGTACTGGTAGTACTGGTGGATGTACCGTCATTCGGGCTCCGTTACCGGGAGATCAGGGCCGGATTATCCATGCCGCCTAAAAACAACATTAGGAACTTCCTGCAGGCAGCATTTTGCCCTACCTGGTCGTTTGAAACGCTCCGGGCAGGTATACCTTCTTTTGCCACATTAAAGCCTTATATGGAAAAGGGGTTGGATATAAAGCAACTGGGCAAGTTCATGAATGCGACTTTTACGGGAAGAGTGGATGTGGATAAAGTAGCTGCCATACGGGATAAATGGAAAGGCAAGCTGGTGATCAAAGGCGTAGTGAGCGAGGAGGATGCGGAACTAAGTGTAAAGATCGGTGCTGACGGCATCATTGTTTCCAACCACGGCGGCCGGCAGATCGATGCGGGTGAATCTACCATCCGGCCGTTAAAAGGACTGGCGGATAAATTCGGCGATAAGTTGAAAGTGATGATAGACAGCGGGCTCCGGTCCGGTCCGGATATCGGCCGCTCATTGGCCTGCGGCGCTGCTTTCACGTTCATGGGCCGTCCTTTTATGTATGGTGTAGGCGCCCTGGGCAAAGAGGGTGGCGACCATACCATCGCCATGTTCAAAGCGCAATTGAAGCAGGTAATGGAACAGGTTTGCTGCGAAAAAATAACCGACTTTCCACAAACCCTGATACAGCCTTAGCCGGGGCAGCTGCCCGATTGTTGTAAAAATGTTCCGGTCGGTGGTTCTACAGTCCGCATGCTGGCGCAAGCCTTCCGCAGGATGACTTGTTGCCTTTTAATTCTGCCGGACTGTGTCCGGGTGGAAAACGGTTGTGCCCTGATACAATCAGGTCGGAATTTTGCTACACAAGTGAGCTGCAGACAGAACACCTGCGCCAGGTTCCTCGGATTGTTTCACTATAAAAATTTTCTGGTCAGTGGGAACACAGGCAGGCAGTTCTACAGGCGGGTGTCACCACCCGCCTGCTAAAAATATATCCGGGCAAGAAAATATGCGCCTCGCCGCTTCCGGTCATTAAATCTCCGGAAAGCTATATATTGCAGGACAAAAGCGAAGTTTATATCGTGAGCGAATATTTCAATATCGGGAAAATAGTATCTGCTTTTGGTGTTGCGGGGGAGGTGATCATTACCCATAGTCTTGGCAAAAAGACGGGACTCAAAGATGTATCCGCTGTGTTTATAGAAGAAAAAAAAGATAAGCCGATCCCTTACTTCATCGAATATGCCAAAGCCCGGAACGAACGAGATGTGCTGGTGAAACTGGAGGGAATACACACCCGTGAACAGGCTTCACTGCTTATACAAAAAGAGGTCTGGCTGCTGGAAAAAGATTTCAAAAAGCTGGTCTCGAAGTCTGCTCCCATCCAGTTGCTGGGATATACGCTGATAAACGAGGGTAACCCTGTTGGAGAAATATCCGAGGTGATAGAACAACCCCATCAACTGCTTTGTAAGGTAATAATAAACGGCAACGAAGCTTTGATACCTTTGCACGACGCAACCTTGCGAAAAATAGACAATAAGCAGAAAAAAGTACATGTAGTTTTACCGGACGGCCTGCTGGAGCTGTATCAATAAATGTTATGGTTCGGTGCCAGAGTCCTGCACCTTTACTGCATCCTTTTACCGGCAGTTTGTAACTTCATAATTTAAGTATGGCAAGAAATGACAACGGAGGAAAAGGTTCTCCCAAAGAAAAGATCAATAAGGAAAACCTGCGGGAGGCGCTGGTGCTTTTTTCATACCTCAAACCTTACCGGGGGCGTTTTATTGCAAGCCTTGTTTTTATAGCCTTATCTGCTTTTACCACCAGCTTGTTTCCCTTGTTTTTGGGTAAAATGATCGATGCGGCAGCCCCGGGCAACGCTGCCTCCGTTAGCCCCGGCGCCGGTGTTTCTGCCTTCGGGTTCAACCTGAACGACATACACTGGAGCCTCAATACCACGCTGCTGCTGATCTTTCTTCAGCTCACCGTGCAGACATTTTTTTCTTACATGCGGGTATACCTGCTGACATACGTGGGGGAAAAATCGCTGGCGGATATGCGTAAGGATGTCTATTCCAGGTTGCTCATCATGCCGATGGCCTTTTATGCAGAACGAAGGGTAGGCGACCTGAGCAACCGCCTGGCATCGGACCTGGCACAGATACAGGAAGCAGTATCTTTTACACTGGCGGAATTTCTGAGAGGGATCTTTACCTTGTTGATAGGGCTGGTATTTATTTTCTGGATCCAGGCCAAGCTCGCGTTGGTCATGTTGTCGGTAGTGCCGGTGATCGCCATCCTGGCGGTGATCTTCGGGAAACGTATCCGCAAGCTGGCTTCAAAGGTGCAGGATCAGCTCGCGGAAAGCGGTACGATCGTGAATGAAACTTTCCAGGGAATTACGGTAGTGAAAGCCTTTACCAACGAGTTCCTGGAGATCGGCCGGTTTGTAAAAAGTATCGGCGCATCTGTTAACCTGTCCATTTCCAACGCCCGTTACCGCGGCGCCTTTATTTCCTTTATGATCTTTAGTGTATTCGGCGCTGTTGCCTTTGTGATATGGTATGGGGCCAGGATGATCCAGACCAGCGAGCTGAGCTTTGGCTCTCTCGTGATGTTCGTGGTATTCTCCGGGTTTGTCGGCGGCACTTTTGCCGGCTTTGCCGATATGTTCAGTCAACTGCAGAAAACGCTGGGCGCCACCAAGGCGGTAAGAGATATCTTACGGGGAGAAGGGGAGCCGGTTGCTCTCACTAAAACAGAAAAAGATATTAACTACAGCATACAGGGAAATGTACGTTTTGAAAATGTGAGCTTCAGCTATCCTTCCCGGAAGGACATACAGGTATTGAAGCAGATTTCGCTTTCTGTAAGAAGCGGCGAAAGCGTAGCGATCGTAGGTCCCAGCGGTGCGGGAAAATCAACCATTGCCGGTATGCTGCTACAGTTTTATCATCCGCAGGAAGGACATATCTATTTTGACGAAAAAAGTGCAGACAGTTTTCCGCTGACACAGTTGCGTATGCAGATGGCCCTGGTGCCGCAGGAAGTACAATTGTTCGGCGGCAGCATACGGGAAAATATCGCCTACGGCAAACCGGGCGCCGGCGAGGAAGAGATTGTGGCAGCTGCCCAAAAGGCAAATGCTGCGGGCTTTATCAACAGCTTTCCCGAAAAATATGATACCCTGGTAGGAGAAAGGGGCATCCAGCTTAGCGGTGGACAAAAGCAACGCATAGCCATTGCCCGCGCTATCCTCAAAGATCCGGCCATCCTGGTGCTGGATGAAGCCACCTCTTCGCTGGACAGCGAAAGCGAGCAACTGGTGCAGGAGGCGCTGGATAACCTGATGGAAGGGAGAACTTCTTTTATCATTGCGCACCGTTTGTCTACCATCCGGAATGCGGATAAGATCGTGGTAATAGATCACGGTACCATTGTGGAAGAAGGAACACATACAACGCTGATGCAGCAAAACGGACTGTACAAAAAGCTGAATGACATGCAGTTTGAAGTGCAGGAAGAAGAGCAGCCGTTTGATTCTATTACATAACAGGGGATGCGGAAGGTAGAACTCTTCTCATCAAAAATCAGCGATAAACAACATGTGCCGGGGCTGCGGTCGCCCGGTTGCATGTCGCCACGTGAAGACACCTGGCCAGTAGAAAATCGTGGCGGATGGGAAAAACCTATCGGTCTGGTGTCCGCACCAACCGATACATAAAGACCCCTGGCCTGCAATCCGGCTTTTTAGGGTTCCGAACCCTGGTAACCCGTTGATTTTTTCAAAACCTGCTGCGAGGGTTCGGAACCCTGTTGCACGCTTTAACAACCTCTACTGTAACTTTTATCCCACCACTCCGTTGCTAATCGATAGCAAAAGATAATAAAGCTACTTATGGCTTAACATTAACATATATTGGTAGCGGGAAGTTGGGTATTTTATTAATTTAAAGTTTAAACGAACGACTGTTATTACAGTCATACAGGTATCATTAAAATTTACAATTATGAAAGCTGTTTACACCCTCATATTGGCGTTGGTTTCCAGTATGGTATACGCCCCCGACGGCATGTCGCAGAGTGAATGGCCCAAAACCGTAACAACCACCGAAGGTGACCTTATAAAGGTATATCAATGGCAACCGGAATCATTTGATAACGGCATCATGCAGGCAAATGCTGCAATATCTGTTACGGGAAAAGATAAAGCAGACCCCGTCTTCGGGATGATCTGGATCACAGCGGACGCCAGGTCCCAGGGTAAGGAAGTTTTTTTCGATGAGATCAATGTCACCAATATCAAGCTGCCGGATGAAGACAATGCCGGACGTGCCTCTTTTTTGCAAAATGCATTGAAAGAAGGCATGAGCAAATGGAACCTCGCGTTACCTGAAAAAGATATAAACGGGTTGTTGAAACAAAACCAGGATCAGCAGCAACTGACCGCATCGTATAATAACAACCCACCGAAGATCATTTATGCCGACAAGCCATCTCTGCTGGTGGTAATAGATGGTGTTCCCAGGCTGCAGAAAAACAGCCAATGGAACGTAGAGACCGTAGTAAATACACCTTTTAATATTATAAAAACCAATGGGCAGTTTTACCTGTATGGCGGTAAACACTGGTATATGGCAAAAGCGGCTACAGGTCCCTATGCCATCACTACCAATGTACCTGCTTCGCTGTCTGCAATAGAAGCCGAGATCGTTCAGTCCAATAAGGAAAATAATGTGCAACAAGAAGAAAAAGATTATGTAATATCCAATATCATTGTGAGCACAGAACCGGCGGAATTACTGCAGTCAAACGGTGAGCCTGATTTTGTGCCGGTTCAGCAGACAAACCTGCTGTTCATCAAAAACTCGGACAACGATATATTCATGGATGTAACCGGTCAGCAGTACTATGTGCTGCTTTCCGGCAGATGGTACCGTTCTTCTTCCCTGAGCGGAAAATGGCAGTATATCGCTTCCGATAAGCTTCCGGCGGATTTTGCTAAGATCCCGGAAGGCTCTCCTAAAGACAATGTGTTGTCCAGCGTGGCAGGCACAACGGCTGCACAAGACGCCGTGCTGGATGCGCAGGTACCGCAAACAGCCAAGGTAGACCGTAAAACGGCTACTGCAAATGTGGAATATGACGGAGATCCCCAATTTGAGGATATTGACGGAACAGATATGGCTTACGCAATAAATACATCGGGGCAGGTGCTGAGATGGAGAAATGCATATTATGTTGTAGATAATGGTGTATGGTTTCAGTCTTACAGTCCGATGGGTCCCTGGGCGGTGAGTGTAAGCAGACCCTACAATGTCTCCCTGATACCTCCCAGGTACCCGGTATACGGCATGAAGTATGTGTATATCTATGATATTACGCCTGATTATGTATATATGGGATATACGCCGGGGTACATGAATGCCTATGTGTACGGTCCCACAGTGATATACGGTACCGGGCATTATTACCGTCCCTGGTTCCGCAATCACTACTATGCCCGTCCGTTCACATGGGGGTTCAATATGCACTACAGCCCCTGGACCGGTTGGGGTTTTGGCTTCAATTATAACTACGGATGGTTCAATACCGGGTGGTATCCTTATCACAGGAGCTGGGGTTATGGATGGTGGGGACCCTCAGTATACACACCTGCTTATTGCTGGACACCATACTATGGTGGATACAGGCACGGTTATTACGGTAACCACTATCGCGGCAATACCGTTATCGTAAACAATGTCAATATTTACCGCAACAACAATATTTATAACAGCAGGAGCGGAGTGGTGATGACAAGGGATAACAGGAGCACGTATACGAGAAACTCTTCCGCCCCTGTAAGGAGGTTCGCCAATACCAGGCCGGCTGGAAGAAATACCGTTGGAAATAACGGTTCCAGACCTACAGTCAACAGGAATGCACAGGGTGGGCTGTCACCCCGTAACGGCAATAGCAGTGTAAGGAACGGATCCAACACAAACACCACCCGGCCTACCAGAAATTTTGCTGAAGGTACTACCCGCAGCAGCCGGGATGGGAATAATATAAACAGGCAGCAGTCTTCCGGCCGAAATGCAGAATTGAACCGCAGTAATGCTACCCCCCGGAGACAATTTGCAGAAACGGCACCGGCACAACGACAAAATAATATCCAACCCCGTACGGTCACACCGCGGAGCAGCGAAAGAACTACTTCTCCTGCAGTCCGTCAGCCCGCTCAAAGATCCGTACAGCCTTCCCCCAGACAGCAACCGGTACAAAGGTCTATCCAGTCAGGGTCAGGACAGCGGACAGAGCGGTCTTCACCAGTCCGTTCATCCGGCAGATCATCCAGCGAAAGCAGGGCGGGACGGGGCTAACAGGCTAATTTAAATACATTAAAGAGAGAGAACCCCGGTTCTTTCTCTTTTTTTATTAAAATTGAGATGTTTGCTACAATTTTTAAAGACATTAGTAGTTTAATCATTATCAATGCTATATCTTTACCCCATATTCCTTAAAACAATTCCAAATGAAAGTGAAGTATTTTTTACTCTTGGCTCTTGCCCCTACCATTCTGTTCTCCTGTGTGAGCAGCAAAAAGTTTAAGGCTGCACAGGCAAAATTAGATTCCCTCAACCAGGCCCATGGCAAACTGCAGGGGGATTTCAAAATTTGTGAAGACGACAAAGCAGAAAATGCAAGAAAGAATGCTGCATACGCAAAAGAAATCGAAGACCTTAACAAACAAATTGCTTTCCTGAGAGAGAACAATACCACAGCTCTTAAGCAGCTGGAAGACCTGTCTGTTATTTCTTCCGCTCAGGCAGAAAGCATTAAAAAGTCATTGGAAAATATAGGCGCTAAAGATGCTTATATCCAGGATCTGCAGGCTTCACTGGCCCGTAAAGATTCGTTGAATATGGCGTTGGTGATGAACCTGAAAGGGGCAATCGGCAACCTGGATGACCAGGACATCAACATTAAAGTTGACAAAGGAGTTGTATTTATAGATATATCTGATAAACTGTTGTTCAGAAGCGGCAGCTATGAAGTAACTGAAAATGCCAAGGTAGTATTGGGTAAAGTAGCGCAGGTACTGAAAAATCAGTCTGATGTAGAGTTCATGGTAGAAGGACACACCGATAATGTAAAATACAGCAAAGGTGTATTACTGGACAACTGGGACCTGAGTGTTAAACGCTCTACCGCAGTGGTACGCATTTTACAAAAGCAACACGGGCTGGATCCTGCAAAAGTAATTGCTGCCGGACGTGGAGAATATGTTCCTATCGCGGACAACAATAATGCTAACGGAAGGGCAACCAACCGCAGGACCAGGATCGTGATCTTACCGCAACTGGATCAGTTCTTTAAATTACTGGAACCTAAACAATAAATCTGTTCTGTTAAATTTTTAAAGCCATCCCAAGGGATGGCTTTATTTTTATCATAGTTGCCTTCACCTTATCCTGCTTGTCTTAACTTTACTCCATGAAGCTTGTATCAACTGTTTTTCTGCTTACTGCTTTCTTCCTGCAGGGACTGGCTCAGGCAGATTCTGTGCATCAAAAAGGCAGGGAATATATGCGTACCGGCGACTGGAAGAATGCCCTGTTCATGTTCAACCGGGCACTGCAGGCACAACCCGGTAATATTGATCTGCTGAAAGACATTGCTTATACCTATTACCTGCAGAAAGATTTTGCAAAAGCGCTGGAAACCATCAAACCGGTTGTGGATGGCAACGAAGCCGATGTACAGAGCTTTCAGATAGCCGGAACTGTTTACCGGGCGATAGAAGACATCAAAAACGGAACGAAAGTATATACAAAAGGACTGAAAAAGTTCCCTTTAAGCGGCGTCTTATACAGCGAGTACGGGGAGCTGTTATGGCAGAAAAAAGATCTGAACGCTATCTACGAATGGCAAAAGGGAATACAGGCAGACCCTAATTATTCCGGCAACTATTACAATGCGGCACGTTATTACTATTTTACCACGGATAAAGTATGGAGCCTTATATACGGGGAGGTTTTCGTAAACCTGGAAAGTTATACAATGCGTACCGCAGAAATAAAGAATATACTCACAGAGGGATACCAGAAGCTGTTTTTGTCGCCGGATCTGCTGAAGGGATTTAATGATAAAAAACAGACCGCTTTTGAGAAAGCATTTCTTACAGCCATGAACAGCCAGTCCCGGGGCATAACAGAAGCCCTTTCCACCGAAAAGCTGGTAGAAATAAGGAAGGGATTCCTTGAATATTGGTTTAAAAACTACGCAGCCACATTTCCTTTCAGGTTATTCGACTATCAGAAGCAGCTCCTGGAATCCGGCATGTTTACCGCTTATAACGAATGGATCTTCTCTTCCGGCTCCAACCCCACAGCATACCAGGAATGGGTTGCCAACAATAAAGAAGCTTACGATCAATTTAATTATTTCCAGAGAGGCAGGGTATTTAAATTACCTAAAGATCAATATTATCAAAATAAATAGTTATTCTCTTTTCTGTGACCGATTTTTGGCCTAATTTAAGGCAGCTACTAATTAATAACGATCGCTATGACTCAACCCCACAGACTATTTGACTGTATTGAACTCCAGTTGACCAAGTTTCCCAAGGGAGATATGCTGGCCGCAAAGGAGAACGGACAATGGCGTACCTACAGTACAGAGGAGGTGAAAAAAACGTCTTTACAGCTGGCTGCCGGGCTACGCTCCCTGGGAGTATCGGAAAACGATATGTCTATAGAAGGCAGAGATAAGATAGCCATCATCTCCAATAACCGTCCCGAATGGCTGATCACGGACCTGGCGGTACAGCAAAGCGGCGCCATTCTGGTACCTGTTTATCCAACCACCAATCCGCTGGAGATTGAGTTTATCTTTAATGATGCCGGCGTGAAATATGTATTTGTCAGCAGCCAGGACCTGTTTGAAAAAATCAAAGGGGTGCAGCCGAAAGTACCTTCGCTGATAGATATTTTTTCTTTTAATAAAATAGAAGGTGCCCGCCACTGGTCGGAAGTGCTGAATATGTCCACAGAAGAAGGACTGGCTGATGTAGAAACAATAAAGCAGCGGATCGGCCGGCAGGACCTGGCAACCATCATCTATACTTCGGGTACCACAGGCACTCCTAAAGGAGTAATGCTTAGTCATAATAATATTGTTCAGAATGCGCTCTTTGCCAAAGAGAGCTTTCCTTTTCTTGATAACCCGCAGGGTAAGGCCTTAAGCTTTTTACCGCTGAACCATATCTTCGAAAAAACCATCAGCTATATTTACCTGTTCAGCGGCATCGGTATATACTATGCAGAAAGCCTGGAAACCATCGGGGCCAACCTGCAAGAAGTGAAGCCGGATGTTTTTGCTACCGTCCCCCGGCTGCTGGAGAAAGTATATGAAAGGATCATGGCAAAAGGCGCGGCATTGACCGGTATTAAAAAACAATTGTTTTTCTGGGCCGTTAATCTTGGCAAGAAATACGATAACCTGAAAAGCGGAGGATTTCTCTATAACATTCAACTCTCCCTGGCCAACAAGCTCATCTTCAACAAATGGCGGGAAGCGCTGGGGGGAAATATCAAGTATATTATAACAGGTGGGGCCGCCTGCCAGGAAAGATTACTGCGCATATTCAATGCCGCACAAATCCCCTTGTATGAGGGATACGGACCAACAGAGAATTCCCCGGTGATATCTGTGAACCGGATGACCAAAGGAATGATGAAGCTGGGGACGGTAGGCCCCCCTATAAAAGGGGTGGAAGTGAAGCTGATGGAAGATGGAGAGATATGCGTGAAGGGACCATCGGTAATGATGGGTTATTATAAACGCCCCGACCTGACAGCAGAAGCTGTTATTGACGGGTGGTTGCATACAGGAGATATCGGTGTGTTTGAGGACAATACTTTTTTACGTATCACCGACAGGAAGAAAGAGCTGTTTAAAACCAGTGGTGGGAAATATGTAGCACCTTCGGCTATTGAAAACAGGTTAAAAGAGTCAAGATTTATTGAACAGGTGATGGTGGTAGGCGCTGACCAGAAATTTGTAAGCGCATTGATCGTGCCTTCCTTTGCCAACCTCAAGCCATGGTGCGAGGCCAATGGCATCAATACCACAGATAATAAAAAGATAATCGAGGATCCGAAAGTAATCGCTTTTTATAAGGAGATCATAGACGGGTTCAATGCTTTGTTCAACCATGTAGAGCAAGTGAAGAAGTTTGAGCTGCTGCCACAGGAATGGACGGTGGAGACAGGAGAAGTAACCCCCAAGTTGAGCCTCCGGCGCAAGGTGATCATGGAGAAATGCAAGGATGCCATTAACAGGATTTATAACAACACGGATCATATCAGTTAATACCTTCCCGGCAAAAGGAGCAGTTAAAAAATCCCGGAGTAAGAGCCACGCTTAATTTTTTACCATCCATAAGGTTGTTTTGCCAGGCAGTCTGCTGTAACCGGATTGGATCTTTTGAAATGTTTCCCGCTGATGTACGCAAATATTCCCGGGGATAACGCGGACTGTAGAAGCGGTAACGAAAGTATTCATGATCTCTGTGCCTTATATAATAATGATCCGTTTCGATTTTATTAGAAATGCCATCTAACAAGAGGTTTGTCTCCCATAAACCACGGCGTGCATCAGGGTTAGTGTCCCCCCCTGACCGAAAAAACTAATTTTGATACCTGTTCATTATAAGAATATGCAACTGAGGGACCGTTGTTACCCGGGTACGTGATCCTGCGTGCAGGAGATAACATAAAACCGGATAAACGTTCCATTCAACAAAAGCTCATAAGAAATTTACGTACTTCTGAAGGTCAGGCTCTCTCTGCAAACACTATCCTTTTCCCTGTTCTATCACGTCGTCATTGCTTATTTTCTTCCTCTTTGTTCCTCCTCCCGGCCGGCTTCCGAATTCCCAGTTCAGGGTTAGCTGAAGCGACCGCAGATAATACCTGTTTTTCGTTACGGAATAAAACTGTGGAGACTGAATTGTGCCTGTTCTTGGGTTATAGGGTGAAAACGGGTTCAGTAAAGAAAGCGTCAATGTTACCTTAGGATCCTTGAACTCTTTTTTCCCTGCAAAGCCGTAATAATATTGATTGGAATTGAATCCCTGCAGCACCACAGAACGTGTATTGTAGGAACCGAATGCCTGCACGGTATAATTCTTTTTAAAGTTGAACGTAAAATTCATATCAATGTCTGCAGCCCATCCTTCGTTAAATATTTTCAATGCATTACTTTCATAATCCAGGTAGCTCAGGTTCAGGTTCCCGTTCATAGCAAAGCTTTGAGAGAAGGTCCTGGAGGAAGAGATATTCAGCCCCGTGCTCCTGTTGGCTGCCAGGTTCTGCTTGCTGGTGGTAGAGATTCCCTCATCATTGGTTTCCGTAAAATCAAGGATTGCATTATCGGTTTGTTTCCAGTACAACGATGTGTTCACAAAAAATGAAGTACCCATGTTCAAACCATATGCCACCTCCGCCTGGTGTGCTATTTCCGGTTGCAGCGCGGGGTTGCCCGTACTGATATTTTTGGGGTCACTGGCATTTGCATTGGGGTTCAGGTCCCATATATAGGGTCTTGTCAACCGCTGCGTATAGCTGGCAGTAACAGTATGCTGGTCGTCGAATTTTTTTGAAACAGTTGCCGTGGGGATCAGGTTGTTGAAGCTGTTTGAGAATGAGTTTGCCCCCACCAAGAAGCGACCGTCAATCCTGGTAAGCTCTCCCCGCAACCCTGCTTCGGCATACCAGTCGTTTTTAAAGTTTGCCTTGCCCATCAGGTAACCGGCCCATACGTTTTGGTTATATTTAAAATTGTCCGAGCGGCCGGCTATCTTTTCAAAATCGGAAGAAAGTTCTTTTGCATACACATCGTATTCGTTTTCTACGGCTCTCAGGATTACCTTGGCGCCGGTCTCAAGGGTATATGCCCCACTCCTGGTCAGCGGCTGCACATAATCTGCCTGGAAGGTCCATTCCCGGTTACGTATTTTGTTTTCATTTTTTTCCTCATACAGCAGCAGGTCATTACCTCCTTTCATTACAGCATGATAAGGCCCCTGCGAACGGCCGGGACTATGCTGCGCCAGCAGTATGATCTCCTGCCCGGGGCGTTTCAGCTTCCTGCTGTATCCTACATTGATGTCACTGCCAAAATACTGGTCGCCGGAAGTTGTTTGCTGCTGGTAATATTCCTTTACTGCTCCATGAGCATCCATGACCGTTGTCCGCAGCTTTGCATTTTCCGGCCATTTGCCCACCCAGGTATTAACGCCGATATTCACTTCTGTCAGGGAATCCGGTGTATATACAATCGCCAGGTCGGCTGACCCGTGGGGTGCCGCATTATCCTTTTCTGAAGTCTGCAGCAGGCGGTCCGCAACAGCGCCGTCCCGGAAATGCTCCCGGTCCACCGTAAAAGCATGCTTCTGCCTCAGTCGGTGAATATGCCCGTGAAAGGAAACATCCCATTTACCCGCTGTAAAGCCGACCCTCGGATTCACCATCTGCT
Organism: uncultured Chitinophagaceae bacterium; assembly: GCA_934502905.1. Lineage (GTDB taxonomy): Bacteria > Bacteroidota > Bacteroidia > Chitinophagales > Chitinophagaceae > Agriterribacter. The sequence goes on along the minus strand of CAKSVK010000003.1, from coordinate 31,830 downwards.
GCAGGTTGCTGCCGGTGACCTCAACTGCCCCGTTAAAGCTTCTCCTGTTCTTTTTTGTAATAATATTGATGATCCCGGCAGCGCCTTCGGCATCGTATTTTGCAGATGGCGTAGTAATTACTTCCACTGATTTGATGATCTCTGCCGACATCATATTAAGCGCATCTGCCGGGCTACGGGCCATCTGTCCGGAATATTTTCCATTGATAAGTATCTTCAGGTTGCTGCTTCCCCTCATGCTTACATTTCCCTGCGCGTCTACATTCAATACAGGCGCTTTACGCAACACATCTACAGCGGTGCCTCCTTTGTTAGACAGGTCGTTTTCCGCGTTATATACGATCATTCCCGGGCGCACGTCTACGATCCTCTTCCGGGACACCACTGTAATTTCGCTCAGTGTCTCCGACGCAGTTTTCAAAATAATGGTCCCCAGGTCTACATGGGCTTTACCTGTTTGCAATTCCAGGTTGCGGCTATATAACCCATATCCCACAAAGCTTACTTCCAGCGTATACGTTCCCGGATGCTGCCAGTTTATTTTGAATGCTCCGTTTTCGTTGGAGAACCCCGAAGCAATGGTCTCCTGTTTTTCATTAGACAATACCACCGTGGCATAGGCAACAGGTTTGGAAGAAGCGGAATCCAGTACCTTTCCACTGATAAAACGACCTGCTTCCTGTGCGGACAAAGTATTAAAGCCCAGGATCAGCATAATTATGCCCGGCAAAATGCCGGCTGTAAAACGTCTTTTATTCGTAGCTGATGGATATATCATTTCGGCCAAATTAACCAATAATTGTTCCCCGGAAATTTTCATCTGTTCGTTTTATGCTTCAGGGCTGCAAAATTAGATATATAACGCGGTACGATCATGCCGGGGAACGGAATTTTATTTACGAATAAGGAAACAAAAGATCGTTGTCACCTGACGAAAGTCAACCTGGCTGAGAATACAGGTCAGACAGACAACACCGCAGGATTTTTACATTTGAATATATTGTAAAAATAAGGTGGTATGAAAAAAAGAGAATCAGTATCGGCCATAATGACAAAGGATGTCATCAGTGTTTCAGAAAAAGACAGTCTTGAGCATGTAGCATCCATATTCAAAACCAAAGGCATCAGGCACCTGCCGGTAAAAAGCGGTAAAAAAATAGTAGGAATCATCAGCCGCACGGATATTAACAGGCTTACTTTCGGAGCCTTGTTCGACAACCAGGAAGGGGTGGATGCGGCGATACTGGAAATGCTGAACATTCCGCAGGTGATGAGCGAAAATCCCAGGACAGTGACCAGCGACACCACGATCAGGGAAGTTGCGGAAATTTTCAGCGAAGCTGAATACCATTCGCTGCCTGTAGTGGATAATGAGGAGCTAAAGGGCATTGTGACCACAACCGATGTCATAAAATATATGCTGGAACAATATTAAAAATAGTTGATGCAAAGGGAAGCAGAAGGGCATGAAAGATAAACTCTTTTATGCCTTTTGCCTTTTCAGGGAACCTTAAGGGCACCAATAAAATTTATATTATCTTTCCCTAAAAATGCCGGTAAACCGCAATGCACTGATCCGCTACCGTACCATTGACAGATGTTTACAGAACAGACGGCGTAAATGGACAATTGAGGACCTGATAGACGCGTGCTCCGACGCGTTATATGAATATGAGGGTACCGATAAGCCTATCAGCATGCGTACTATACGGATGGACCTGAAAGCCATGCGAAGTGAGCAACTGGGATATAATGCGCCCATTGTGGTGACAGACAAAAAATACTATACATACGAAGATCCGGAGTATTCCATTACAGACATTCCCCTTACCACACAGGATCTGAACATACTGCAGGAAGTATCTCATCTTTTAAAACAGTTCAAAGGGTTCAATCATTTTAATGAAGTAAATGAAATGATCAGCAAGCTGGAAGATAAGATATATAGTGAACAGCACCACCAGGCACCGGTGATCGATTTTGAAAAGAATGAGCTCCTGGCGGGATTGGAATGGCTGGACCTGTTGTACAAATCCATTATTGAAAGGACCACGCTCAGCATTACCTATCAATCGTTCAAGGCACGTCAGCCGGGACAGCTCATTTTTTATCCCTACCTGTTGAAAGAATACCGCAACCGCTGGTTTATATTGGGCATGCACAAAAAAGACAGGCAACTGCTTACGCTGGCGCTTGACCGGATATTGAACATAGAACCGCTACAGGATGAACCCTACAGGAAAAACAAAGACTTTAATGCGCAGACCTACTTTGCAGATATAATAGGCGTTTCACATACAGGCGTTAACCCGGTAGAAGTGGTTTTCCTGGCCGACCATCACCAGGCGCCTTATATCAAAACAAAGCCACTGCATCCTTCGCAGAAAATCCTGGAGTCGGGCAGGGAAGGTATTCTTTTCAGCATTACGGTTATTCCCAATCTTGAGCTGGAAAGAGAGCTACTGGGATTTGGCGAAGGATTAAAAGTTATTTCGCCGCTATCTATTGTACGGAAGCTGAAGAAAAGAACAGAAAAGATGTACAGGGTGTACAACTGATCTTTTTCGCAGGTGAGTGATGACACCCACCTGTAGCCTCCACTATCAGTTAGTTTCACCAACCGGAAAATTATACAGACCGAGAAAATGAACTTTTGTTGTAGCATTTGTTATCTCTGGTTTTTACCGCAATGAGAATAGTTCTCACTGAAGGTAAACGCACCTCCGTGTATTCCATAGGCCGGCAGCTATCAGAAATCTGTTACTTTGGATCACCCATATTTTCCTCTTATAACAGATAACTTACTGGCGCAGGTTTGGTAGCCCAGCTCAGTGCTTGGCCAGACCTTCCGCAAGCAGGACAAGTTGTGCCTTTCCATTACTAAGCTATCGATACACCTGACTGGCGGCAAGATAATGCGTTGTGCTTAGCCTGGATTGTGCAAGGGCAAATAAGTAAACCAAAGCACAGGTCAGCCAACAACACAAAGCGTAGCTACAGACCTGCGCTAGCCAGAGGTGGTCCTATTGTGGCAGAGATCCAGGCAGGGCACCACACCTCTTTGATTCTACTTAACCAAGGTTTCTAACAATACTGCTCTGTTACTTCGGATCACCCATATTTTCCCCTTATAACGGATATCCCGCTTACAAAATTCACTTCATCCTTTACGGACATAAGTCTGTAATTTTACATTCTATGTCGTTGTTCAAATTACACTCTTCTTATACACCATCCGGCGATCAGCCGGAAGCCATCAGGCAGCTTACCCAGGGATTGGCAGATGGGGAAAAAGACCAGGTATTGCTGGGGGTGACGGGTTCCGGCAAGACTTTTACCATGGCGAATGTCATACAGAATATACAACGCCCCACCCTGGTGCTTACACATAACAAAACCCTGGTAGCACAGTTGTACGGAGAATTCAGGCAGTTCTTTCCTGAAAATGCAGTAGGATATTTCGTTTCTTATTACGACTACTTTCAGCCGGAGGCTTACCTGCCGGTAAGTGATACTTATATAGAAAAAGACCTGTCTATCAACGAGGAGCTGGATAAGCTCCGGCTGCAGGCGACAGCGCAGCTGCTTACGGGGCGGAGAGATATTATAGTAGTGGCTTCAGTAAGCTGTATCTATGGTATTGGTAATCCAAAGGAATTTGCCAATGGGGTTATAAGGATAGAACAGGGACAGATGATCAGCAGGCAAGGCTTCCTCCATTCCCTCGTTAACTCCCTGTATAACCGCAGCCAGGGCGACTTCGGCAGGGGTAGCTTCCGGGTAAAGGGAGATACGGTGGATATTAACCTGCCCTACATGGATCACGGATACCGCATCAGTTTTTTCGGAGATGAGATAGAAAGTATCGATACCCTGGAGATCAGCAGCGGAAAGAGAATAGAATCTGTAAAGAATGCTGCTATATTCCCGGCCAACCTGTACCTGGCACCTAAGGATATGTTGCAGCAGGTTATGCAGGAGATACAGGATGAAATGCACAGCCAGGCTGAATATTTTAAATCGCTGGGAAAATATATTGAAGCGCAGCGGATCACAGAAAGAGTGAATTATGATGTGGAGATGATAAAGGAGCTCGGCTATTGCAACGGGATTGAAAACTATTCGCGTTTCTTTGACCGGCGTGATCCGGGCACACGCCCGTTCTGCCTGCTCGATTACTTCCCTAAAGACTTTTTATGTGTGATTGATGAAAGCCACCAGACCATCCCCCAGATCAGCGGCATGTATGGTGGTGACCGCAGCCGTAAGCTTATCCTGGTAGATTACGGCTTCAGGCTTCCGTCCGCATTGGATAACCGTCCCCTGAATTTTCACGAATTTGAGTCGCTTGTGAACCAGACAGTATATGTGTCGGCCACTCCCGGGGACTATGAGCTGGAGAAAACAGGCGGGGTAGTAGTAGAACAGGTAGTCCGCCCTACAGGACTGCTGGATCCCCCGATAGAGATCCGTCCCAGCGTCAACCAGATTGATGACCTGCTGGATGAAATTGACAAACGGGTGAAAAAGGGTGATCGGGTGCTGGTGACTACCTTAACCAAACGCATGGCCGAAGAAATGGACAAATACCTGCACAGGATCAACATCAAGTCAAAATATATACACAGCGAGGTAGATACCCTGGATCGCGTGGAGATACTCCGGCAGCTTCGGTTAGGCGAAATAGACGTGCTGGTAGGAGTGAACCTGTTGCGGGAAGGACTTGACCTGCCTGAAGTGTCGCTGGTAGCCATACTGGACGCCGACAAGGAAGGTTTTTTGAGGAACGAAAAGTCCCTGACGCAAACAGCAGGAAGAGCCGCCCGTAATGTAGACGGACTGGTTATATTCTACGCCGATAAGATGACAGAGAGCATGCAACGCACGATCGATGAAACCAACCGCCGGCGGGAAAAGCAAATTGCTCACAACATAGAGCATCATATTATACCCCGCACAGTGACCAAATCCAAGGAACAGGTTTTTGCACAGACATCCGTGCTGGATATCAAAGGTTATGATGTAAATAAGCCGTATGCGGTGGCGCCGGACGAGGGGCTGGTTACTTATGCGGCAGAGGACCAGGAAGAGTACCTGACCGTCCCTAAGATGGAGAAAGCGATAGCAAAGGTGAAAAAGGAAATGGAAAAAGCAGCGCGGGACCTGGACTTCATGGAAGCGGCACGCCTTCGCGATGAAATGTTTGCCATGCAGAAAAAGCTGGAGGAAATGAAGAAATAGCTATGGAGTCTTTTCCGTACGCCTGGAGTATGTTGGTATCAAATTTTTGATGACCTGAAGCCGTTCTTCTATTAACAGGTAACTTTCGTCTCCATCCCACATGATTCCTGTGTCATCATTTTGTGAAACGCTTTGTTTCAACATCCCGGGATTTTCCAACAATTCGCGTTTTTCCATTTGAGACATTTAGATCTTAGTACTCTACCTGTAGTACGGTCAGCATACCGACACATAACAACAATATAAAGTTGCATATTATTTTCATTATACCTGTGCCTTTGGCAACATGATCCTCCTATTTTACCAAAAGGTAATTTTCAATATATAGTTATCTTTTTCAGGTGAAGCGTGTTGAAAAAAGGGATAATAAATCACCTACTATCCCTTTGTGGAGCCGCAGGGAGTCGAACCCTGGTCCAAACAAACCCGCCATATGCCTTCTACATGCTTATCTGATGATTATTTGTCGGAAACAGACCGGACAACAGCAAACCAATCTGTTTCTTAGCTGGATGAGTCTTATGTTGCAATCACAGCCTTTTGCAACAGCATTCCGTTTTCTTTTTAAGTCGGCGGCGGCCCGCGGTAACAGACAGACCTGGACGGCGGCCCGAATGACTAGCTAATCACTGATTAGGCAGCCATGGCATACTCATTGTTGCCATTTAAAGTTTGAATATTCAGATTAACGTGCTAATTATACAACGCACGGCATGCTTATACATATAAAGAACTTTGCTGTCAAAACCGGTCGGCCCCGGTCAATTTGAAAATGAATTTCAGTTACGTCTTTTTCAGACAACAGGCAAAGCTACAAAATTATGAGCAATATCTGTATACATGTGTACATCACGGAAAATACAGCTACCAGGAAACAACCATTTTCAAATTGTTTCATTTTCAGGCTACCTTCCCTTTCCGTATCCAAACCAGTCGTTGAAGTTGGCGTAGACGAGCAGGCTGAGCACAATCACCATTCCTACAACCTGTGCATACTCCAGGAACTTGTCGCTGGGTTTTCTTCCGGTGATCATTTCATATAACGTAAACATTACATGTCCGCCATCCAACGCCGGAATAGGCAGCAGGTTCATGAATGCCAGCGCAAGACTGAAGAAAGCGGTAATAGACCAGAACGTTTCCCAGTTCCAGCCCGTTTCGGAAAAAATGGATCCCATGCTCTTAAAACCTCCCACCCCTTTGTAAGCACCTGTTTTGGGCGACAGGATCAGGCGGAACTGATCTATATACGATTGTAATCTTTTACCGGCCAATTTTACACCTGCCGGAAACGATTCAAAGAAGCCGTATTTCACTTCATGCATTTTCAGCAGCCCTATACTGTCCAGGTCGCGGATGCCACCCAGTTGGTAAAAGCCCAGCTTTGCATCCTCGCTCACGGCGGCATTGAAGCTGACCGTATCGGTTGAGTTGCGCAAAACAGTAATGCCTGCAGTGTTTCCGCTGCGCTGCAATAACTGCAGTTTAAATTCATCAGAAAAGAAAACCGGCTGATGATCCACCGCGATGATCTGGTCTCCCTCTCTCAAACCCGCTTTATAAACAGGTGTTGTATCCGGTACCAGCCGGGCTATCACCGGTATACGCGGCTCCAACATGGGACTCCTGTTTCGCTTCTTTACTACCAGTTGACCGATCAGGTCTTCCGGCAGGGTAATGGTCTCCTGCTTTCCGTTCCTTTCAATGGATACGGCACCGCCCAGTATCAGCTCCGGCACAATGTCCTGGTAATCTTCTACCGGCTTATTGTTGATCGCCAGAATTTTATCCCCGTTCTTAAACCCTATCTCAAACATCAGGCTGTCTTTAAACTCCAGCCCGTATTTCATGGAGCTTACCGGCACTTTAACTTCACCCCAGGTAAACAATATCATGGCATATATGACGAACGCGAGTAACACATTCATGGTAACACCGGCAACCATAATGATCAGCCGCTGCCATGCCGGCTTACTTCTGAACTCCCATTCCTGCGGCGGCTTGGCCATTTGCTCCTTGTCCATACTTTCGTCGATCATCCCGGATATTTTTACATATCCGCCCAGCGGCAGCCAGCCTACCCCATATTCTGTCTCCCCTACTTTCTTTTTAAAGAGGGAGAACCAGGGATCAAAAAACAGGTAGAATTTTTCTACCCGGCATTTGAACCATTTAGCGGTAATGTAATGTCCGAATTCGTGGACGATAACCAGTATGGAAAGTGAAAGTAGTAATTGCGCTGCCTGCAGACCCACAACTCCCCAGTTTATTGCCAGTAATGTCATATGTATGTACGTGTCAGCCATGGTGCTCATGGCTTGTTTTAGGTTAAACTATAGTTTTTGTAATTCAAGTATCTGATTAAAGGTTGATCAGTGAAGCTGCAAAATTACGCGCCTCGGCATCGCTCTCAAAATATTCTTCCAGCGTCGGATTTTCGATAAAATGGACCTTTTGCATGGTTCGTTCTACCATTTCGGTCATATCCAGGAAGCCGATACGGTTGAGGAGAAATCCGTATACAGCAATCTCGTTGGCCGCATTCATGATGCAGGGCATATTCCCTCCCCGGTGCAGGGCATCTGTTGCCAGCGCCAGGTTGCGGAAGGTTTTGATATCCGGCTGCTCAAAGTGCAGTGATGAGGAACGACTGAAATCATAACGCGGGAACGAATTTGCTATCCTGTGCGGGAAAGCCAGCGCATACTGGATAGGGAGCTTCATATCCGGCAGTCCCATTTGGGCCTTAATGCTTCCATCCTCGAACTGCACCATGGAATGAATGATACTTTCCGGGTGTATGATCACCTGTATCTGGGATGGCTTCAGGTTGAACAGCCATTTGGCTTCTATCATTTCAAGCCCTTTGTTCATCAGCGTGGCGGAATCTACCGAGATCTTTGCACCCATATTCCAGTTGGGATGCTGCAAAGCATGCTCTTTTTTAACATTCACCAGGAAGTTAGGCTTTTTCCCCAGGAAGGGGCCACCCGATGCTGTCAGCACGATCTTTTCTATCTTATTACGGGTTTCGCCCACCAGGCATTGAAAAATAGCAGAATGTTCCGAATCTACCGGAATGATGGGTACTCTTTTTTCCACGGCCCGCTGCATCACTATATCTCCTGCCACCACAAGGGTTTCCTTGTTTGCCAGCGCAACAGCCTTACCGCATTCTACCGCCTTCAGGGTAGACTTCAGTCCGGCAAAACCAACAATGGCTGCCAGCATCATATCATAGGTATCAAAAGCCGCCACTTCTTCCAGCGCCTCCTCCCCCGCAAAAACCTTAATGTCTGTTTGTGCCAGGGCCTCTTTAACCACTTCATATTTGCTTTCGTTGACAATCACCACGGCATTGGGCTGGTATTTTTTCGCCTGTGCGATCAGCAGGTCCTCGTTACTATTGGCCGTGAGTATCTCTACCTCAAACATGTCCGGGTTAGCAGCGATTACATTTAATGCCTGTGTTCCAATAGAGCCGGTAGAACCAAATATTGCTATTCTTTTTTTCATGTCTTTATTTTGCAAAACCATTCAAGATACCAACTCTCCTGGTTCGTTGATTGCTGATGTCGGGCAGTTCCGGATTTTAAATTTTATATAGGCTCCGATACATACTTTTCCAGCTCGGTCGCTATTTTCCTGTCATTACTCAAACGCGGCACTTTATTTTGTCCTCCCAGCTTACCGATACTTTTCATATAGTCGATAAAGCCATTCTTCTTTACCGGGCGGATCTTCAGCGTTTGCAGTATGTTGCCCGTTATCAGGTCATCGTAGTAAATATTCTTTTCGCGAAGGAAATTATCTACTTCCCGGGCAAACCGGTTTATATCTTCAGGCGCATTTTCAAATTCCACAAACCATTCATGAAAGCTTTTCCCTTCTCCCTGTTCGATCATAGGCGCCACGGTGAATTCCGTGATCTTTACTTTTTCTTTCTCTGCCGCTTTCAGCAGGCTGTACTCCACCTCCTCCCCGATAACATGTTCCCCGAACGCAGAAATATAATGCTTGATACGCCCGGTTACTATGATACGGTAAGGGTCAAGCGATACAAACTTTACCGTATCGCCCAGGTTGTATCCCCATAATCCCGCATTATTATTAATGATCAATGCGTAATTTTCTCCCAGCTGCACATCTTTCAGGCTAAGCCTTTGAGGGTCGGGCTTACCTATTTCCTGGATGGGAATAAATTCAAAAAAGATCCCGAAATTGGTATTCAGCAGCAATCCTTCGTGCTTTTGAGAATCCTGGAAGGCAAAAAAACCTTCTGAGGCAGGAAAGGTTTCAATCGTATCCACCTGCTTTCCTATGCTTTCAAACAGCTTCGCTTTATAAGGTTCAAAGTTTACGCCGCCCTGCACCATTACGTTGAAGTTGGGGAACAGGTCCTTTATCTGCTTACCGCTTCTTTCTGTCAGCTTATCAAAGTACATCTGCACCCATGGCGGGATACCGCTGATCATCCGCATATCCTGGTCTATTGTTTCATCCACGATCTTCTCCAGCTTGGTCTCCCAGTCCTCTATGCAATTGGTTTCGTAGCTGGGGAGCTGGTTGGTGCGGAGATAACGAGGGATAAGATGGTTGGATATGCCGCTCAGCCGCCCCGTAGGAATACCTCCTACTCTTTCCAGCACGGGGCTGCCGCTTAAAAAGATCATTTTTCCGTCGGCACTGGAATAATTCCCGGTTTCGGCCATATAGCAGAAAAAAGCATTCCTGGCGGTATCGAAGTGGTTATCAACAGATTCTTTTGTAATGGGGATATACTTCACACCGCTGGTAGTGCCCGATGTTTTGGCAAAATATATGGGAAGCCCCTTCCATAATATATTATGCTTTCCCTGCTTGATCAGCTCGATGTAAGGCTTCAGGGCCTCATAATCACGTAAGGGAACAGCCGCCTTAAAATCATCGTATGTATTGATCTTGTGGAAGTTATGCTCTGTTCCAAACTCGGTCTTTTTAGCCGCCTTCACCAATTCCTTCAGGATCCGGTCCTGGTCTTCCAGGGCTGTATGCATGGATTTTTTAACCTGCTTATAAATATAACCGGCGAAAGGTTTTGCTAATATTGACTTTATTTTCATGATATGTCGGCAAATACGTTGAATGTACAAAGATAACCTTAACCCCCTTTAAAAGTCCGCAGGTTAGATCGTTAACTTTTTTTATTCAATTATTTGCCGCTACCAAAATTAATACTACCTTTGCACTCCTTAAATTTTATCTACATGTTTGCAGTTGTAAAAATAGCCGGGCAGCAATTCAAAGTTCAGGAGGGGCAGAACCTGTATGTACCGCATATTAATGGTAAAGCAGGAGACGCTGTAGAATTTTCTGAAGTGTTGCTGGTGGACAATAATGGCACCCTGACTGTCGGCGCTGATGTAAAGTCAGTAGTAAAAGCTGAGATCGTGAAGGAAGTGCAGGGAGATAAAGTTATTTCCTTCAAAATGAAAAGAAGAAAAGGTTTTCGTAAAAAGCACGGACACCGTACGCTGTATACCCAGATCAAGGTGACAGGGATTGCTTAATTACATTTCTTTTGTTATTCATAAATAAATAAGCAAAGAGTTATGGCACATAAAAAAGGAGAAGGTAGTGTAAAAAACGGACGCGATTCTCAAAGCAAAAGGCTGGGAGTGAAAATTTTTGGTGGCCAGCCTGCATTGTCCGGGAACGTGTTGGTGCGTCAGCGCGGCACTTCTTATCATCCTGGTAAAAACGTAGGAGTAGGAAGAGACTTTACTTTGTTTGCCCTTGTAGATGGAGTTGTTGAGTTTAAAAAAGGAAAAAACAACAAAACTTTTGTTTCTGTAGCACCTGCTGAAGGAGTTGCATAAAAAAAAATTTTGGAGTTGACAAAATGTTTTTACTTTTATAACGTTAATCCATTTATTTTCTAACCATTAAATTCTAAAAAATGGCAACTGCAAAGAAAGCTGCTCCTAAGAAAGCTGCTGCAAAAAAAGCCGCTCCTAAAAAAGCTGCAAAGAAAGCTGCTCCTAAAAAGGCTGCTGCAAAGAAAGCCGCTCCTAAAAAAGCTGCAAAGAAAGCTGCTCCTAAAAAGGCTGCTGCAAAGAAAGCTGCTCCTAAAAAAGCTGCAAAGAAAGCTGCAAAGAAAAAATAAGCTTGCGCTACATTTTTCAATAGAGCAAAAAATACAAAGTCCCGGTCAACCGGGACTTTTTTTTGTCCATAGGTGAAGCATGAGTCCTCCCGGCAAACTATCAATTGTTTACTTCCTGTTTTGTAAGAAGCTGCAACATCCGGGTAGAAGAAGTAACGTGGCTCCTGATACTATCCTGCACTGTGTTTTTGATAAAATTCCATTTCTGTTTTTCGTAACGATACAATACCAGGGGATCTTTGACCGGAATTAATATTCCGCTTTACATGTAATGGGTGATTTATCAGGTAACGTACGTAAAAACTTCTCCGAAAAATGTGCCGCCTGAAACGGGTGCATTTACTTCCAATGAGGACTATTCTCATTGCAGCAAAACCAGGGATAAACAGGTGTCGAAATAAAAGTTCAGGTTTTGGTTCTACAGATATTTCCGGCCGGTGAGGCCCGTCCGGGTGGGCATCAACCAGTAGCAGACGCCACAAGCGATGTCATCATCCGCCTGCGAAGATTTGAGCATGAAGACAAATATGCCCACCTGGACCCTTCTACAGTTTTTTGCAGACATTGTAGGTCTTAGCTTGACAAACAGCATAATTTATATTATACCAGTTGGCTCAACCTCACTTTTTGGGCTCTTCGCGTAAGCAAATGAATAATCATCCAGGCCAGGAGGTAGGTGAATCCACAAATGGTAAACAGTACATTGTATCCCCCCTGAAGGTTGCCGGCAGCTTTATAGGTATCGAGCAGATATCCCACCAGCATCGGGAAGAGGATACCTCCTATTGCCCCAGCCATGCCGCCGATGCCTACCACCGAGCTCACGGCTTCTTTGGGAAACATATCGGAGGCCGTGGTAAAAATATTGGTCGCCCAGGCCTGGTGCACCGCAACGGCTATGCTGATCAATATAACTGCCAGCCAGGCCGTGGTGGCAAACTGTGCCAGTATCACAGAAACCTCCAGTACAGCAAAAATTAACAATGCCACCTTTCTTGCTTTTAATACCGGCCAGCCTTTTCTGATCAGGTAAGATGAAAAGTATCCGCCTGCAAAACTACCGGCCGTGGTGGCGGCATAAATGATCATCAGCTCCCAGCTTGGCTTTTTAAGATCGAGACTGAAAGTAGTAGAGAAATAAGACGGCAACCAAAAAAGAAAAAACCAGTAGATAGGATCAATCAATGCTTTTCCTGTTACATATGCCCATGTTTGGGGAAAGCGGAAAAGTTTACCCCATTTCAAAGTAGGGCTCTCTTTACCCTCTATTTTCTCGTCATCCTGCCCTTCCGTAATAAGCTCGTACTCCTCTTTTGTTAATCGTTTTTGTGCAGCGGGCACCGTATAAAATCGCCACCAGCATATCAACCAGATAAAACCAAGCGCGCCGGTGATCAAAAAAACTTCCTGCCAACCATAATAGTTCAGAATTAAAGGGACGATCAACAACGCAACCACAACTCCTACGCTGGTGCCCATATTAAAAATACCCGTGGCCAGTGCCCGCTCCCTGTTGGGAAACCATTCGGCTACTGTTTTCATAGCTGCGGGATAATTACCCGCCTCGCCCAGTCCCAACCCTATCCGTGCCATACAAAAACCCAGGGTATTCCTGGCGAATGCATGCAACATTCCGGCTATGCTCCAGAAAACGACAGTAACAGCATACCCGATCTTTGTCCCGATCCTATCGATCAACCAGCCAACAGAAATCAGTCCGATGGCATAAGCGGCCGTAAAAGACATTACGATATGCGCAAAGTCTGTTTCCGTCCAGCTGAACTCTTTTTCCAATATAGGCTTCAGCAGACCAATGATCTGCCTGTCCAGATAGTTGATCGTAGTGGCGAAGAATAAGAGAGAAACAATAAACCACCGATAGTTCTTGACTTTTCCAGCACTCATAAGCCATCCTTTTTTGGAGCTGCATTTAGGTATTGATCTGTTACAACGCTGTGGCAGCCGCAAGTGGATGCACACCCGGACAGACCGTTGTATTAGCCGGAGATGGTTGCGCTAAAGTTGCGGCGTTTTGGTAGCCTGCCGGGCCAATAATTTCCAGTTGCCTCCTTCTTTCAGCCACACCAGTAAAATTGTTATATCGGCTTTCCCGGGCGTATTATTATCATTGGTATTACCAATGAGCCTGTGTCTCACCACTGCCGTGTTACCTACAACCCGAATACTTTGGTTAGAAAGATCAATGCTTGTAAATACAAATTTCTTGCTGACCAGCGAATGAATGAAAGTTTCCCTGTCTTCTACCAGGGCATTCGAATGTCCATAAGTCAGCTTTTCATTGGTTAGCTCCTCAAGTGCCGGCTTGTCAGCATTTAACATTGCAATACGCAGTGCCTCTACCCGGCTGGCAACCTGCTTTTCATCTGTTGATTGAGCAAACATGGAAGTATGAATTAATATTGAAAGAAAAGTGACAGCAACTGCTTTGCAGGTCAACCGGCGGACGGATGGAAGGAGAATCGAATGTTTTGAAAAAAAATAAGTCATAACCCTTTGTTTATATTTTTTGAAATGCATTACCACCTGATGAGGGCGCTGCCCCAGGTAAACCCGCTACCAAAGGAAGCCAGGCAAACCAGGTTGCCATCTTTTATCCTGCCCTTTTCCCAGGCTTCATATAATGCGATCGGGATGGAAGCATCTGTGGTATTACCGTAGTACTGGATATTATTATATACCTTATCATCAGGTAAGCCTAACTGCTGTTGTACAAACTGGCTGATGCGCAGGTTTGCCTGGTGCGGGATCAGCATATCAATGTCCGCAGGAGATAAATTATTTGCATCCAAAGCCTCCATTACCACTTCAGGAATTTTGACAACCGCTTTTTTAAATACCGAAGGTCCATCCATGAACGGAAAGTTCTGCGCCTTGTCGATCATAGCATGGCTCATGAACATTTCTCCTATTTCCGCATCATCAAAGTCGGCCAGCTTTTGATCTACCCAGTAATTAGCATGTGTTCCCGGGTTATACATAGCCAGTATCTCAGCGCTGTTGCCGTCGCAATGCAGGTGCGTGCTTAGTATTCCCTTTTCTCCCTCCTCGGTTGGCTGCAGCACTACTGCTCCTGCGCCATCCCCGAAAATAACAGAAACATTCCTGCCGCGGGTGCTGAAGTCGAGTCCAAAAGAATGTTTGTCGCTGCCGATCACGAGTATATTCTTATACATACCGGAGCGGATATATTGATCGCCGACGCTAAGTGCATATATAAAACCACTGCACTGGTTGCGTATATCCAGCGCTCCGATCTCTTTCATCTTCATAGCCCGCTGCACCAACACGCCACAACCCGGAAAATAATAATCCGGGCTCAGGGTGGCAAAAATGATAAAGTCAATGTCATCGATGGTGATACCGGCATTTTTGATGGCCATCCTGGCAGCCTCCACCCCCATTGTAGTAGTGGTCTCGCCTGTTCGTTTTGCGTATCTCCGTTCTTTAATACCCGTACGCTCCTGTATCCAGGCGTCGTTGGTATCCATATATTTCTCCAAATCAAAATTGGTAACTACCTGTTCAGGCACGTACATACCTAATCCTGCAATCCTGGCTCCGGGCATGCAATTCAATTTTTAAGGACAGCGCTTCTGCAAGCCGCTGTCACACTGTTGGTATTTTATATCCGTTGTGGTATGGTTTTGCGAAATATTCTTTGTTGACCGCTTCATCTGTAAACCTGCCTGCAGCTTTATCCCAGGCCAACCGCTTACCGCTGCGGAATGCGATATTGCCCATCTGCGCTACTATGGCCACATCTGCGCCTACCTGTATCGGGGCGGTAAGATCTTCCATTTTGCCACTACGGATTACGGAAGTAAAATTCACCATATGCGCATCCAACCCGCTCTCGGAGGGCTTTGTAAAGGGCACGGACACCTTGTTCTTTGAATTCTTCTCTTCAATCACTTCCCAGCCCCCCCTGTATAATACCAGCGTGCCGTTGTTGCCTACAAAAGCAATACCGTGATCCTTCCCGTATTGCCCGTTATCAATACCCATGGCATGATCCCATACCAGGTTGAACGTATCAAACTCGTATAAAGTAGTAAGCGTGTCCGGTGTTTCCTGTGCCAGGTCGGGGTAAGCGAATTTTCCGCCCAGCGCCATCACTGTTTTGGGTACATCCGCCTGCATGCCAAACAAAGCATAGTCTAACAGGTGTACACCCCAGTCCGTCATCAATCCGCCGGCATAATCCCAGAACCACCGGAAGTTGAAATGGAACCTGCTGGCATTAAAAGGTTTTTTCGGTGCGGGACCCAGCCAGCCCGCGTAGTCTACTCCTGCCGGTGGCGCCGTATCCGGCTGCACGATATCCGGCTTCATCCAGCCCTGGTAACACCACACTTTTGCCGTACGGATATTACCCAGCTTACCCGAATGGACATACGCAATTGCATCCCTGAAATGTTGCTGGCTCCGTTGCCACTGCCCCACCTGCACAACCCTGTTATATTTTTTTTGCGCCGCCACCATCACATTACATTCTGCAATGGAATTACCAATAGGCTTTTCAACATATACATGCTTTCCTGCCTTACAGGCATCTACCATCTGCAGGCAATGCCAATGATCCGGTGTGCCAACGATCACCGCATCCAGGTCTTTGTTATCCAGCATCTTCCTGTAATCACCGTAAGTCTTCACTTTTGAAGCATCCACTTTCAGATCCGCCAGCTCTTTCATCCGTCCGTCCAGTACATTTTTATCCACATCGCACAAACCCATCAGGTTTACCCCCGGCACTTTCAAGGCGGCTTTCAGGTTAGACCAACCCATCCCTTTAGCGCCGATCAGCCCGATGTTGATCTGATCGGAAGCCCATACATTCCTGCTTTGAATGGCAAATAGATCTGTGGAGGATAACAATAATCCCCCTGCCGCTAACCGGGCACTGTTTTTTAAGAAATTTCTTCTTCCTGGCATATCTGCAACGTTTAAATATTTAATATAACTGTATCACTTTTAAGGAGACGCTGTTCCAATTACATTGCCTGTGCAATCGTTGTGCTGAAACAGGGGAATGAATTTACGTAAAATAGTAATACCCGGAATAATAAAGGCCATGCATCCGAAATATATCATTAGCGATCCAATTCCATGACTTTTGTATCTTCAGGAGTATTATCATGAAAAGTTTATGAATGCCTTTACCCAAATGCTGAGAAGTCCGCTGAAATTCCGGTGGTTTTTATTCACCCGGCTGCCTGCCGCCCTGTTCTCAGGTGTCCGGATAAAAAGCATCACTGACGAGAAGTGCGTGGTGACGATTCCCTATAAATGGTTTTCCAGAAATCCCTTTGGCTCCACTTATTTTGCCTGCCTGGCTATGGCAGCAGAAATGAGTACAGGGGCATTGGTGATGGCACATGTTTATAAGCGTAAACCCTCTGTATCCATGCTGGTCACCGAAATGTCGGCGGAGTATTATAAAAAAGCGGTGGGTATCACTACCTTTATTTGTAAAGACGGCAAGGCCCTGCGGCATGCCGTAGAAGAGGTAATAGAGATCAACGGCAGCAGCGCTATTACAGTTAAAGCCATCGGAACAAGTGAAAAGGGAGAACTGGTGGCGGAATTCAGCTTTACCTGGTCGCTGAAGGTGAGAAAAAGCTGATTTCATACCTGATCGTACAGCATTTTCCAAAGAACAGCCCGACCTGGTTTGGGCAAATTTTTGGGCTTAATGGACTGATAATTCTATATTTGCCAAATTCAATTATTTTTGGTTTTATGAAGTTCATCGTTTCGTCCTCGGCTTTATTGAAACAACTGCAGCACATCAGCGGGATTGTTAGCGCCAATACGGTATTGCCTATATTAGAAGATTTTTTGTTCGAAATTGACAAGAACCGGTTGACGGTGGTGGCCACGGATCTGGAAACGGTCATGAAGATTCATATGGATATAGAATCCCGCGAGAGCGGCAAGATCTGTATCCCGGCCAAAATATTGATCGACTCCCTGAAAAATCTGCCGGATCAGCCGCTGACATTTACGATTGAGAAAAACTTTGGTATTGAAATAACCAGCGACAACGGCAAGTACAAGGTGATGGGTGAAAATCCTGATAACTTCCCGAAAGAGCCGGAAACAAAGGATGCCAGCCAGTTTACGATGACCTCTTCCACGCTGGTGACCGCCATCAATAAGACCCTGTTCGCGGTAAGCAATGACGACCTGCGCCCCGCTATGACAGGTGTTTATTTTGAGCTGGATAAAAAATCCATCACGTTCGTGGCAACAGATGCACACCGCCTGGTGCGCTACCGTAAGACAGATGTAAGCTGCCCGGAAAAGCACTCTTTTATCGTGCCCAGAAAGCCGCTGAACCTGCTTAAAAGCGCATTACCGGATAACAATGACGAATTGAAGATCTCTTATAACAATAACCACCTGTTTGTGGATCATGGGAAGACAGAACTGGTTTGCCGCCTGATAGATGCCCGTTTTCCAGATTATAAGGTGGTAATTCCTGCAGAGAATCCATATAAGATGACCGTTAACAGGCAGGATTTCCAAAACGCGCTGAAAAGGGTAAGCGTATTCAGCAATAAAAGTACCAACCAGGTAGCCCTCACCATCAGCGGGGCTGAGCTGCAATTGGCCGCACAGGATGTGGATTTCAGTTTTGAGGGTAATGAAAGGATGAACTGCTCCTATGAAGGAGAAGATATCCAGATCGCTTTCAATGCCAAATTCCTGGTAGAGCTGCTTGGGGCTACTTCCAGTCCCGAAGTGATCCTTGAGCTGTCTACTCCTTCCAAAGCCGGCATATTGTTGCCCGTTGAAAAAGAGGAGAATGAAGAGCTGCTGATGCTGGCAATGCCGCTGATGCTGAACCAGTAATAAATCCCGTATTATGAACCTGGTGCCTGTAAGGAGTTTTGACCTCTATATAGAGGCAAATATCCTGCTGGGCAAGCTGCAGGAAGAGGGTATTACCTGTTTCCTGCGGGATGAATTTACCATTACCGTTGATCCGATACTCACGAACGCACTGGGTGGCATCAAGCTGGAAGTGCCCGAAGACCAGGCGGAGGAGGCCCGCAAGCTGTTGGATCAGTTTGATGAAGAGCGGAGAGCGCTTCTTATTTGTTCTGCTTGCGGATCAACCGAAGTAGAATACATCAGCAACCCGTCCAAATCCGGTAACTGGATCAGTAATGTTATTTCATATCTTTTTTCCGGGTACAGCGTTAGCATCAGGAAAACCTATCATTGTTTTCATTGCGGCAATGATTTCGATGATTTAACAGAATAGTTCCGTATTTCCCGCTACCACTCCGAAAAAACTTTGTAACTTTTACCTTCTATGGAAAGCTTCTTGCAATATTGGGAACATATATCCAGTACCGATCGTGTGCTGATCCTGATGGGAGGTATGATATTTTTCTGGCTGCTGGAAGGATATTACCCACTTTTCCGCTTTTCCTTCAAACGTTACAAACATGCGGGTGTAAACCTGGTATTCCTCCTTTGTACGCTTATCCTGAATGTTATTTTCGGGTACACCACCATAAAGATCTGTGAGTGGACGCAGGTGCATCACTGGGGGGTGCTGAACTGGTTGAATTTACCCACATGGGCATCTTTGACACTGTCGCTTTTTATGCTGGACTTTTTTGCGCAGTATGCACCGCACTACCTGATGCATAAGGTAAAGTTTATGTGGCGCTTCCATATGGTGCACCACAGCGATACAAAAGTGGATGTGACCACCGGCACCCGGCACCACCCCGGCGAATGGCTTTTCCGGGAGTTCACCACCATTATAGGCATACTGGTATTGGGTATTCCTATTGCTTATTATTTCATATACAGGAGCGCTGCCGGTTTGTTCACCCACTTTAATCACGCCAATATACGGGTGCCGTTGTGGCTCGATAAGCCTATTAGCTGGATCTTTGTTTCACCCAATATGCATAAGGTGCATCACCACTTCGAAAGACCGCTTACGGATAAAAATTTTTCAAATATATTTTCTTTGTGGGACAGGATCTTCGGGACCTTCGCTTACGAAGACCTGGATAAGTTGAAGTATGGGCTGGATGTGCTGGATGATAAGGACGATGAAGATATCGGCTATCAATTTAAACTTCCTTTTGACAAGTCTGTCAAAACGGATTATTGATTCATCTGCCTATCTTTGAAAAAAAATACCATGAAAATTGTTGCCATGATCCCCGCGCGGTATGCTGCTTCCCGGTTTCCGGGTAAGCTGATGAAGCTCCTTGGTGAAAAGACGATCATTCGTCATACTTACGACAATACGGTCGCTACCGGCCTGTTTGATGAGGTTTGGGTGGTAACAGACAGCGATGTTATTTACAACGAAATAACAGGCAACGGCGGCATGGCGAAAATGAGTGTACGGGAACATGAGAGCGGGAGCGACAGGATCGCGGAAGCGATAGAAGATATGGATCTCGATGTGATCATCAACGTGCAGGGAGATACGCCGTTTGTGCAAAAGAAGCCGTTGCAACAGCTTATCCAGCTTTTTGAAGATAGCGCTGTGCAGGTGGGGTCTATGATGCGGGCAATAAAAGAGCAACAGCAGGTTGAAAATCCCAATATTGTAAAAGTGGTGGTGGATAACAACATGAATTCCCTGCTGTTCAGCAGAAGCGTTATCCCTTATCCGCGAAACAACGATGCTGCCATTACGCATTATGAGCATGTAGGTATTTACGGCTTTACGAAAAAAGGATTGTTGCAGTTTACAAAATGGCCGCTCACTCCGCTCGAGGACGCTGAAAAAATAGAATGTCTTCGTTTTTTAGAACATGGCATTCCTTTAAAAATGACGGTGGTAGATTTTGAAGGGGTGGGTATCGATACGCCGGAAGACCTGAAAAGGGCTGCATCATTTCTGTAACCGCTTGCGTACCTTTTCCAGTAGTTCTTTTATGTGTTCCTCATAAGAGGCGCAGCCTGCAAGCCGATTGAAGTGGTAAGGAAATACAGCCGCCTGCTTCAACACAGGCGCCAATAAAAAATCCTTTTCCGGGATACAATAGAAAATGCCTTTACGTTGTAATACCTGTGCAAGGTATTTCTGCTCCGGCTGCCCGGGTGTAGGCACCAGTATCGCTTTTTTCTGCAGCTTCACCAGGTCCATTACAGAAGTATAGCCGCTCCGGCATATTACCCATTCAGATGCGTTCAATGCTTCGTTTAATGAGGCTGACGTCATCAGGTTGACGATGGATGCGTGATGCATCTCATGGGAGAGCGGGCTGTCAGTGCCCCTCACGAATAATACGGTTCCTTTAAAATCAGCCAACTCTTTTAACAGCCTGTTCTCAAATTCCGTCCTGGCGGGTTCCGGCCCGGAAAGGATCACCAGCAGATCGTATTGTTGGGGAAGGTCTTGTTTCTTAAAGCGGGACAAGGTACCTATATACCTTGTGTTGAGGGGAAGTACGGGTGGGTGGGACAATTCTCCTGCGAGGTTATTTTCTCCCTGGTAATCCGGTATCCAGCATTCATTGAATTTTTTGATAAAATAATAATTGATCCGGCGTGCGAGATGATCAGCCCACGTACCCAGTCCCGTTTTAATGGAGAGCTGGTGGGTAATAAAGACGGTATAGGCCTTTGAGCTATAGAGTCCAAACCGGTTATCGCTTATGACGATGTCTATGGTATGCGTTTCTATAAATTGCTCCAGCCACTTTCGTTCGTAACGAACGGTTCGCATCAACCGGGGCAGTTGACTGAGGATATTTACGCTGAAATTTTTCTTTGCTTTTTGGTAAAAAACCCTGTACCCTTTTAGTGAAAAAACGGGTAGCTGGGGAAACTCTTTTTGCAGCACGCGGAAGCCTGTTCCATCCCCTGCCAGCCATATCCTGCAGTTATATGTAAGCAACTGATCTATAATGGGTATACATCGGGTAACGTGACCCATTCCCCAATCCAGGGGTGCTACCAGGATATTGATTGTTTCAGAGCCTGCAGAACGCAATTCAATGATATGAGTTAATATTTAAAAACAATGTAAGCTAATGCAATAAAATAATATTATTTTAGTTTAAATTTACGGACTATGAGAAAAAGAGGTTTTACAGTATTGATGTTGTTGGGGCTTCTGATCACAACTTTCAGCGGTTGTTCCGTTTTAAGAGGAAATCAGAAGGAGTGCGGATGCCCCAGTAAAAAGGGAATGGTCGGATACTGATAGCTGATAAGGCCACCTGAGCAGAACAACTTTTAAAATCCTATATAAAATGAAAACTTCAAATCGCGACCTGCTTGTGTTGTTAAAAGACGAATCTATGAGCGACAAAGCTATAGAACAGGAAGTAGAGCAACTGAATGACATCCTGTACATCGCCGAGTCTGTTGATAGTTTTTGTACCGCCAATGAACTATTTGATCTGGAGAAATTCAGGGTGTACAGAGATCAGAAAACGCTGGTATCTGTAATGCACCAGGATGAACTGAAGCCCTTTTCATTCCTGTTCAACAAAAATTAATTTTATACACTTCTATTGTTATAGTTATACCGGCAGCAAAAAATGCCGGTATAATTTTATTTTACCTACAGCACCATTTGTTCGTGCAAGCGGTTCAGCGTTTCATCCAGGTTTTCAGAGAAGCCCACGTGTACTTTCGAAGACTGGATAATTGTACTTCTTACAGCCGTCAGCCAGCGAAAGCGGGAGGCAATATCCAGTTGAGCAATGGGGCCTCCGTCGGCAGCGCCGTCAGCTATCCTCTCAAAAGACGATAAGTGCTTCCGCACTTCCTCCAGGTCTGTCTGATCACAAAAACAGATGACCCGTTCCTCATTCAGGGTAAATTTTGTTTTAAGATACTTTTGCTTTTTGCAATACAGGATGATGCCCGTGTTGATAAACTCCTCCCTTTGCACTTTGGGCACGATACGCACCACTGCATATTCAAATAAGTGTTGCTGCATGCTTGGCCTCATTTACAAAAATGGAAGAATGATGTACCCTGTTCGCCAGGAATTTTGCGTATACCGCCCGTTGCTCGTCCGGCGATCCTTCGGACGCGTTGCCGGGCAACCAGTCGTCCGGAACGAGTGCGGTGATAGCTTGCAGCCGTTCGGTTGTGAGCAAGGGCTTTAGCAGCGCATCTGCCTCATCCAAACGGGTAGCCTGTGGCAGCAGCACATGGTCTTTGACCTGTGCAAAGGGTTTTAACGCCGCTTCCTGCCACGATGGCCAGTTGTGATGAAAATATAAGGCAGCGCCATGATCTATCAGCCAAAGCTCTTTATGCCACACCAGCATGTTGGTATTACGTGCCGTGCGGTCCACATTCATCAGCAGGCAATCCATCCACACAATTTTACTCGCCAGCAACGGGTCCAGCGGGTCCACTACAGGATCGTAATTGATAGCACCGGACAGGTAATGGACGCCAAGGTTCAAGCCGGTACTTGCTTTCAGTAAATCCTGGATCTCCTCATCCGGTTCAGTTCTGCCGAAAGCCTCATCCACCAGGGCATATACCAGCTCCGGCACCTTAAAGCCCAGGACTCTTGCCGTCTCAGCACCTATAACATCCGCCACCAGTGCTTTCACACCCTGCCCTGCACCCCTGAATTTAAGTGCATACAAAAAATCATCATCCGCTTCTACAATGGCGGGCAGGGAACCGCCCTCCCTTAACGGGGTAATATATTTAACAACATGTACAGTTCTTAAAGCCACGCTCGCTGATTAATATCTGTTAAAAAGACAATAGCAAAGATAAGACAATGATCTGCGTATCCTGACTACTGTACTGTTAACAGGTAAGTAACCACATCTGCCAGCTGTTGTTCGGAAACCCCTGCAACAGCCGGTTCCGGCATCAGACTTTTGGGTTGCTTCTGCCGGCTGGAAATGTTCTCAACGGCAATGGTATGCTTTTGCCCGGTCACATCTTTAATAGTAATGGTTTGCTTGTTTTCTCCCAGCAGGAATCCGAAATAGGAGTTCCCGTCTTTTGTATTGATCATCCATGCTTCATAACCCAGCAATATAGCCGCACTGGGGTATATAATAGCGTCCAGGAGGCTCGTCTTGTCAAATTTTTTCCTGATACTGGTCAATTCCGGGCCTATATCCATCCCCGTCGCCCCTACCTTGTGACAGGAGCTGCAGAACTGCATAAACACTTCTTTTCCTTTTACTGCATCGCCTTGTAAAGCTGCGATCGCTGCTATCGCAAAGGTTTGGGTAGTGCCCGGCTGCTTAAAGTAGTTACCGGCCTGCACCCGCACGGCCACGTCGGGATTATTGAATATTGCTTCTTCCATGGCAGGCACCAGGTCTTCCGGGAATTTTTTCTCGGCTGCCAGGGCCAACAGCAGCTGCCCTCCCACAGAATCTGCAGCGATCTGCCTCAGGCGGCCCTCCCGCGTAACCAGGGGCAGGTTTTTGTCGAAGATGGCCTGCATCCTTGCCCGCATGCCGGCGGATCGCCTTTCATATGCCGTGTTCAGCCCGGCATTTTTCCAGTTGAGCAGGTCAAACCAATCGTTCCCCTGGCGGAATACCAACCAGTAATTTGCCTGTTCGGTCACGTCCTTCAGACCGGACTTGTTGAGGGCAAGCATTGCCTCCGCCGCTTTTTTGTCCTTCATGAATGCGATGGCCGTAATAGCTTTTTTTCTTTCTGCAGGGGACAGTGCCGGATCAGTCGCTCTTGCTTTCAGGTCATCCAGAGCAGCTACCGGATGTAGTTCCCATGCCCAGTCCGTCATTTTGCTGTCCCAGCCGGCAGGCGACTTACCAGGCGCCAGCAACTGCCTGATGGCGGGATATATTTCATCTTCATGCCCCTGTAAGCCCATGCTTATGGCATTCAGGTACCAGCGGTCGTCTCCGTCATATTGCCGGATGAGATCCAGGTATATCGTTTTTGTTTTTTCAAAAGGCAGGTCCCGTAAAGCCAGGGCTACTTCCCTTCTTACATAAGGAGAAGGATCTGCTTTGAGTTGCTCCGCAAACGGCAATATATCATCTGCGTATAACCGTAGGGCCCGGAAAGCGGTTGCCCTTATGTTTTCATCTGTATCTTTCAGAAGTGATGCTGTTTTTTGCCTTCCCTGCCCACCCAATGCGGCCAGCAGCCATATGGCTCTCGCCCTTACAAACGGGTTGTTGTCTTTCAGCAGCTCACTCACCTCTTCAGCCACGGCATCCCCCTGCTTTTGGAGAGCAGAGAAGCCCAGATACCTTACGTTGATGGCAGGACTGCGGAGCGCATTTATTTGTCCTGCCGTGGTTTCAAGATCGAGAACGGGCGTTTTCAGCTTTTTGCCTTTGGGGGCAATGCGGTATATCCGGCCATAGGCCAGGGAATCATGGGTCTGGTGGCCGCCCACCACCGGATCGTACCAGTCTGCAATGTATATAGCACCGTCCGGACCAATGGCTACATCGCTGGGGCGGAACCAGTTTTCCGTGCGTTTGTTCACTGCTGTATCGTTCCACACATACAGGGCATTGTCGGCGCTCAGCGAGCTGATAAAGTTGCTCCTCTCCCCGGGAATCCATGCCGATTTTTCTTTTTTAGGCATATAACCGAATATGACGTTCCTGCCGGCATCTGCGCTCAGCAGCATCCCCCTGTATTTTTCACCCAGCGCGCCTCCTTCGTTACGTACAATTCCTGTTGGAGACCCGGCTCCTGTACGATCTCCCACCGGCATCACACCGGGATCTTCCTGGTGCCAGTGCGCGGCAAAAATATCCTGGTCCGGCCGCTGATCTGCCTGCCAGGAGCGGGTACCGTCCTTACTGAAAAATCCGACATTGCCGCCTTCCATCAGCCAGGACACGCGGCATGCTGCCACTTCATCGTCGTTGTCATTCTGCCAGTAATTTCCCCACGAATCCATGGTCAGCTCGTAGGCGTTCCTGAAATTATGTCCCTGCACCTTCAAGCCCGTACCATCCGGGTTGATGCGCAGCGCCAGGCCCCCCACCCATACTTTACCGTCATCACTTTTCAGGTTGCCTTCATTATAATTGTTGTAGGGCGTGCCGCCGACATATATGCTGCCCGACCGCAAGGTCCAGCCAGTCTTATCCGTTACCATATGAGGGCCCGCATTCCCGGCATTGAAATGCCATTTGCCATCCGGCCCGGCCAGCAATGAGTGCAGCGAATGATCGTGGTCCCTGCCGCCGAAACCGGTTAAAAGCACTTCTGTTTTATCGGGTTTATCATCCCCGTCTTCATCGGTATATACTATAAGGTTCGGGGTGCAGGAAACAACTGTTTTATTTCCAATGACAGCGATACCCATTGGCGAAACCAGCATGGTATCCTGCACAAATACCTTGACAGAGTCCGCTTTCCCGTCATTATCCGTATCCTCCAGTATCACTACGCGGTCGCCGCCTGCATTGGTTTTATAATTAGGGTTTTTATTGGCAAATTTCCTGTAGTTCACAGCTTCGGTTATCCATACCCGTCCTTTGGCATCAATATCCATATTGGTAGGGTTGTATAACATAGGGGTGGTAGCCCACAGGGAAACTTCCAGGTCATCAGGAAGGTAAAGGTCTGCTGCAATGCCCGTGGGGGCAGGCTCCTTACAGGAAAAAAGACTGAAAATGCATATGGTGCTGACAATAAAAATGGATCGCATACGGGGTTCTATTGTATTAGTATTATTCAGATCAGGAAAAAAGACTGCGAAGGTAAGCCAGGTTCTTCCGGTAACTTGTTATGATATCCGCACCCTTTGGGATAGCGCCTTCAATCTGCATCCATTGGTTACCGGTGTAGCCGGTAGCATATATAACATTGCTGATATCTTTCCAGTTGAGTGTGCCATCCTGCAATAAGGAACCGTTTTCTTTCATATGCAGTTCGCAGATCATTTCCTTCTTCAGCTTTTTGAATTCCGCTATGGCATCATGCCCTGCATCCTGTGTATTCCTGAAGTCGTAATATACTTTCAGGTTGCCGGACCCTACTTTATTGATTATTTCCATATGCTCCCCTGCGTCCAGGTATGATTCTATACCCAGTATTACACCCTGTTTCTCTGCCCGGGCCACAAGGTTTTTCAGGATGCTTACCGCAGCCTGTTTTCTGCCATTATCATTACGCAGATCGCTGGCATTGAAGAACGCCAGCAGCAGCACATTTACCCCCAGGTTTTTGGTTGCATCAATAGAGCCCGATACCCACTCTTCGGTCCGGTTGTCGGAATGAAAAGGTATCCTGTTGTATACGCCCATTGCCAGGCTGGTAATGGCTATGCCTGAAGCACCTGAAGCTTTCAGGTATGCTTCCTGCGTTTCCTTATTCCGGATGTGCAGGTTATTTTCCGGCGAACCCATGTCTACCATAATGCCCTCCAATCCTATTTCCCGGGCTACATCAAATGCTTCTATGTTACTGCCCTTCCCGATGGACCAGTCACAGGCGCCGATCCTGAAACGGGTCCGGCTATTCTTTGCCATCAGGTCTTTCCATAGCGGTGTGTGCATAAAAGGGGAAAGCATCAGGGTTTTCTTCAGCAACGATCGTCTGGATAACATAAGGGTAATTTTATAGGGCTTAAATATATAGATAATTTGCAAGACTGACCTGCGTATTGCAGGGTTTGATTTTCCGTGAGGTGTCCACACCACAGCATCAACTTAGTAAATTAGTAAACATAAGCAATAAAATACCTGAACCTGGTGCCATGTGTTCAGCCTGCAGTACCGGACCCAAGGACCTGCACCAGGGTTACCCCGCAGATCTCCGGGGATTATTTTCGCTGATGACGCTGATTTTGAAGTAATATCGAAAGGGGCAGCGATCCTCTCTGCGAAACCTGCGTACAGGATCTGCGCTCACCTGCGGGAAAGCTTCCCGGCTGCGCGCAGCGTCAGCGGGCTCGTCCCACTTCCTCTGTGGGCCTTTCGGAACCAGGCAACGTATAAAAAAAGTTTGTTTCAAAAACATTTCCTAACTTAACCGCAGAAATTAAAGAGCATGTCCACTTCTGAATTTCAAAGGCGCAGGTCAGCCATAAAAAAAATCATCGTAGGTTCTCTGTCTGTTGGAACCGCTGCACAGGCTTTTTCGGGCATTTCTTCTGCTAAGCGTCAGGATACAAATTATCATATGAAAGGGAATATTAATCATTCCGTATGTAAGTGGTGTTATGGTAGCATACCACTGGAGGAGTTTTGTGTGGCGGCTAAAAAAATGGGTATATCCGCTGTAGACCTGATAGGTCCCAAAGATTGGTCCACGCTGAAAAAGCACGGACTTTACTCTTCTATGTGCAATGGTGCGGAGATCAGCATTGAAAAAGGATTCAACGACAGGCAGTATCACTCCACACTGGTAAAAAATTACCTGGAAATGATCCCCCTTGTGGCCCAGGCAGGATATACGCAACTGATTTGTTTTAGCGGTAATAAAGGAAACTTTGATGATGAAACGGCGTGGGAAAACTGTACGGAAGGACTCAAGAAGATCATGAGCACAGCCGAAAAGCATAAAGTGACCATTGTAATGGAGTTGCTCAACAGCAAGATAGACCACAAAGATTACCACTGCGATAAAACAGCATGGGGAGTAGCGTTGGCAAAAAGGGTAGGATCTGAAAACTTCAAGCTGCTGTACGATATTTACCATATGCAGATTGACGAGGGAGATGTGATACGGACCATCCGGGAGTATCATCCTTATTTTTCACATTATCATACGGGCGGTGTGCCCGGCAGAAGAGAGATAGACGAGTCCCAGGAGTTGTATTATCCCGCCATTATGAAAGCCATTATTGATACCGGCTTCAAGGGCTTTGTTGCCCAGGAATTTGTTCCAACCCCAAAAGATGCTGCAGGGCAGTTAGCCTCCCTGGAGAAAGCGGTAAGAATTTGTGATGTCTGATCAATACAAAGAGAAACGAATGAATGCTATGCCTTATAAACTTCACAGTAACGCCGTTGCTGCCAGTTACGGGTTGCATCATATGCGACGATGTGCGCCCGCGGCCCGCCCCCGTATCCTCTCCGGATAAGTTTTCTGCCATGCAAACGATACTATATCATAAACACTCAAAATTAAAAATAAGCTATGCCACAGGATAGTTCGACAGTAAATATAAACGGGACCAGTGATGCCAATACTTACGATGCGATAGTTGTAGGATCCGGCGTCAGCGGCGGATGGGCCGCCAAAGAGTTGTCAGAAAAAGGATTGAAAGTGTTGATGCTCGAGAGAGGGAGGGACATAAAACACATCGAAGGTTACGTAAATGCCAATAAAGGTCCATGGGAGTTTCCTCACCGCGGAGGAAGAACACAGGAGATGATCAAAGAATATCCTGTGTTAAAAAGAGATTATCCCCTTAATGAAACCAATCTTGATTATTGGGTGAAAGATTCCGAGTCTCCCTATACGGAGATCAAAAGGTTCGACTGGTTTCGCGGATACCATGTAGGCGGTCGTTCCCTCACCTGGGGGCGCCAGAGTTACCGCTGGAGCGATCTTGATTTTGAAGCCAATGCGAAAGACGGATTTGGCGTGGATTGGCCCATCCGTTATAAGGATATTGCCCCCTGGTATGATTACGTGGAGCGTTATGCAGGCATCAGCGGCTCCAAGGAAGGATTATCGCAATTGCCGGACGGACAGTTTTTACCCCCGATGGATATGACCTGCGTGGAAAAAGATGTTGCAGCGCGTATAAAAGAAAAATATAAAGGAGCCCGGACGATGATCATAGGACGTACGGCTAACCTCACAGTACCATTCGATCAGCATGGGCGGTCCTGCCAGTTCCGGAATAAATGCTGGCTGGGATGCCCCTACGGAGGTTACTTCAGTACGCAGTCCTGTACATTGCCGGCTGCTACCAAAACGGGAAATCTTACACTGCGCCCCTGGTCGATCGTCACCAGGGTGCTGTATGATAAAGACACCAAAAAAGCGACCGGTGTGGAAGTACTGGATGCAGAGACTATGAAGACATATGAGTACAAAGCAAAAATCGTATTCCTGAATGCTTCTGCACTGAACAGCACCTGGGTATTGTTCAACTCCGCTACAGACATCTGGCCGGAAGGGCTGGGCTCCAGCAGCGGCGAGCTGGGGCACAATGTAATGGACCATCACCTGGGCGTGGGCGCTGCGGGCCTGGTGGAAGGATACGAGGACAAATACTATTTCGGCAGAAGAGCAAACGGCATCTATATACCCCGGTACCAGAACATCGGCAGCGATAAACGGGATTACCTGCGTGGTTTCGGTTACCAGGGTGGTGGCAGCCGCCAGGGCTACAGCCGCTCGGCGGAAGAGGTTGCTCTTGGCGTAGCGTTAAAGGAAACATTATCCCAGCCGGGCTCCTGGACAATGAATATCGGAGGGTTCGGAGAAGTACTGCCTTATCATGAGAACAGGATATTCCTCGATAAGAGTACTTATTCAGACAAGCTGGAGCAATTTAATGATCCCGTTACCGGCAAAGACCTGGGTATGCGTCCGGTTCCTGATAAAAACGGTAAGCAACGTGTTGATAAATGGGGGTTGCCGGTATTGGCATTCGATGTGGAATGGAAGGAAAATGAGCGAAAAATGCGCAAGGATATGCTCAATGATGCGGTGGAAATGCTGGAGACTGCAGGCGTGAAAAATATTTCCAGCCGTGATGGTGATGGTACTATGGGCAGGGGTATCCATGAAATGGGTACAGCCCGTATGGGTAAGGATCCTAAAACTTCGGTGCTGAACAAATGGAACCAGGTATGGGATGCCCAGAATGTATTTATTACAGACGGCGCTTGCATGACATCGGGTGCCTGCGTGAATCCTTCACTTACCTATATGGCATTGACTGCCCGGGCTGCGGATCATGCGGTGAGCGAATTGAAAAAGGGTAACCTCTAAACACATTATCTTTATACAACTTATTTAAACAGATATTATGAACAGACGTGATGCTTTATCAAGGGTTGCATTGATACTGGGCGGAACCGTAATAGGCGCAAATGTATTCCTGGATGGCTGTAAGCCTGCCGATAAAAAGGCCACAGATGCAGCGTTTACTGCTGATGATATAACCTTCCTGGACGAAGTGGCGGAAACCATCATTCCCGAAACGGATACCCCGGGCGCAAAAGCAGCTGCCGTGGGCAGCTTTATGACGGTAATGGTAAACGACTGCTATACACCGGCAGATCAGCAAACATTTAAGCAGGGCATGAACCTGCTGAAGGAAGCCTCCGATAAAAAGTTCAGCAAATCTTTTATGGATATAAGTGCGGAGCAAAAAACAGAATTGCTTAATGAAATAGATAAAGAGGCAAAAGATTATATGGCAAATAAAAAAGAAGAAGATCCCGCACACTATTTCAGGATGATGAAAGAGCTGACATTACTGGGTTATTTTACATCCGAGCCGGGTGCTACCAAGGCATTGAACTATGTGCTGGTGCCCGGGAAATATGAAGGCTGCATTTCTTACAATAAAGGTGACCGCGCCTGGGCCTTGTAATTTGTTAAAATACACTGCAAATCAGGTTATTTCATAAGATTTGCAAGCACAAAGCGTTACCTATTCATTCATTAAAACAGCTTATATGTCAATAAACAGAAGAAACTTCCTTAAAACCGGTGGATTGCTGGCTTCCGGCGTTGTTTTGTCTTCAAAAACCATCCAGGCTTTTTCGGGAGATATTATCACTAAAAACTTTGGGCTGCAGCTATATACACTGCGTGCCGATTTGCCCAAAGATCCCAAGGGGATCATAAAGCAGGTGGCTGGTTTTGGCTATAACCAGATAGAAGGCTACGAAGGTGCGCAGGGCTTGTTCTGGGGTATGACAAATACAGACTTCAAGAAATATGTGGAAGACCTGGGTATGACATTTATATCCAGCCACTGTGATATCAATAAGAACTTTGAGCAAAAAGCCGCAGAAGCGGGCGCTATCGGGATGAAGTACCTGATCTGTCCCTATCTGGGAGCGCAGAAAACGGCAGACGAATACAAAAAAGCGGCAGACAAATTTAACCAGTGTGGTGATATATGCAAAAAGAACGGGCTGAAGTTTGCATATCACAATCACGGGTACACGTTCGAGCCGCTGAACGGTGTAATGCCACAGGATATATTGATGGAAAACACGGATCCCGAACTGGTACAGTTTGAAATGGATATGTATTGGGTGGTAACAGCCGGTGAAGATCCTGTAAAATGGCTGGAGAAATACCCGAACCGTTTTACGCTTTGCCATGTAAAAGATCGTGAGAAAAATGCACCTGCAGGTGATGGCGATGCCTCCTGCGACCTTGGTAAGGGAAGCATAGACTACAGAAAGATATTACCGCTTGCCAAGAAAAAAGGTACGTACTATTTTGTAGTGGAGCAGGAAAAGTACACAGGCAGTACGCCGTTGAAAAGTGCACAGGCCGGCGCTGCTTACATGAAGGAC
>CAKSVK010000002.1 GCA_934502905.1 uncultured Chitinophagaceae bacterium | reverse complement strand
ATAGCAATAAGGCATAACAATGCCCTTAGGTGTAAGGTCATAGACTGGTTTAGTTATAGGGATGTCGTCAGTTAAAAAGGGTACGGGTTATAATTAACGGTCAGGCATTAACGCACCTTCTTTTACAAGAATGTAATACCGTGAATTATTGATGCAGAAAATTGGATTAAGAAATACTGGTAGGATTAAATGACGGTGCGAAATAAAATGTAATAAACGGTTCGGCCAAAAAAAAAATAATAATTTTTTTTCACACAAGAAAATAAGGGTATCCACTTATATATACGTTCGCGGCAAAAAATGACTGTAGTTTTACTCCTTCATGCCTTTTGCAGGGAAGGGGTGGACGTTGTCTTAAGGCTGATGGTATACCCCGCTTGCTGCTTAACCTGCTGTTTTGTATGTCATACCAGGATCTTCACAAACGACCATCGTGAGGGAGTATGAGACCAGTATTGTCCGAAGCCCTGCTTGGCCAGACCTCCAGCAAGCGGAACAGGTTTTGCCTTTCCATATACCGACTGGTGGCAAGATAATGCGCTATGCCTAGTCTGGATTTTGCAGGGATAAATGAGTAAAAACCAAGCACAGGTCAGCCTCCGACACAAAGCGGAGACACGACAGGGCGTCACCCCTTTTCAATTTTGCTTAACCAAGGAGCTGAGCCGCTCCTTACAGCACCCCTTTGGTGCTCGGCAGGTAGTTGCTCAATGGATCACGTTTTACGGCCATACGAATGGCTTTCGCAAAGGCCTTAAAGATGGCTTCTATCTTATGATGCTCATTATCGCCGCGGCATGTTATATTAAGATTACATTTAGCAGCATCAGAGAACGATTTAAAGAAATGGAAAAACATTTCGGTAGGCATCTCTCCTATCTTCTCCCGTTTGAACTCCGTATGCCATACGATCCAGTTGCGTCCGCCGAAATCGATGAGCACGGTGGCATCTGCTTCATCCATCGGTAAGGCAAAGCCATACCGTTCCATACCGGTTTTATCCGCCAGGGCTTTTGCAAATGCTTCCCCCAACGCAATACCGGTGTCCTCAATGGTATGGTGCTCATCTATATGCAGATCCCCTTTGGCATGTACGGTCAGGTCCATCTTGCCATGACGGGCGATCTGCTCCAGCATATGATCAAA
Source organism: uncultured Chitinophagaceae bacterium (assembly GCA_934502905.1). GTDB lineage: Bacteria > Bacteroidota > Bacteroidia > Chitinophagales > Chitinophagaceae > Agriterribacter. Next base: position 70,802 of record CAKSVK010000002.1, on the reverse strand, counting down.
AAAGCCGATGCCGGTGCTGATATCTGCTTTACCGTTCCCGTCTATATTGAGATCAATATGAATTTTTGTTTCGTTCGTATTCCTGTCGTGCGATACGGTGCGAAGTCCCAGCTTCAGGAACTCATATATCCTGGACCAATGTAATGTTTCAAGGGCAATGGTATCCTGCAGTTCGGATACTTTATCTGAAATTTCTTCAGCGCCCAGCGATGCATCTTCATTCAGCCAAATGGCTTTACAGCCCAGGTTCTTGGCCAGCTGTACATCGGTAATACGGTCTCCGATCACAAAAGAGTTGTCCAGGTCATATTCAGGATTGTTCATATACCCTGAAAGCATACCGGTACCCGGCTTGCGGGTTGGCGCGTTTTCATGTGGGTAGGTACGGTCGATAAACACGGCAGAGAAATTTATATCTTCTCCTTCCAGGCTTTTCATCACCAGGTTATGCAATGGCCAGAACGTTTCTTCGGGAAATGTTTCCGTACCCATTCCATCCTGGTTTGTTACCATCACCAGCTCATAGTCCAGCTCATGTGCAATCTTAGTCATGAACTCAAACATATGCGGGTAGAAGGTAAGCTTCTCGTAAGCATCCAATTGGTAAGTAGGCGGTGCTTCCAGTATCAATGTGCCGTCTCTGTCGATAAATAAAACCCGTTTTGCCATAGCTGTTTTTTAGGAGCTGCAATATACATACTATTATCTATCGTTGCCGTCAGTTGCAGGCGTATTTCAGGCACTATACACATTTACCGGTCGTGTCCCCACAATAGTCAACTCAATAAATTATCATTAAAATATCTCCGATAGAGATTTGCCTGCAACTATACGAACAACTATAATATGACGCCGCCTAAATGACGCAGTCGGATAGGCGGAGGACTTCCAGGCTTTACCTGGCTGTTCAGACGGAGACACATAAAGTACTTCATAATAATAACAACATTTATGTATGTCCATTCTCCAAGCACAATTTACAGTAGTGGGAAATGAACCCCAACCCAAAGGGTTGAAATATGAATAGCCTCCCGGTTCGCGGGAGGTTATAGAGGGAGCGGACACAACCCGCCGGCGGGTTGAATCCACCATTTTCCTTTATCTCCCCAACTTCGTTGGGGGCTATTCAAGATGTAAGCCCGTAGGGCTTAAAAATTGACGGCTATAGAGTTCCCAACGACGGCAGTGTTCTACAGGCTGGCTGATGCTGCGGGCAGCCACGAAGCGTTCCCTCAGATGAGCGCAGATCCTATACGCAGATTCCGCAGAGAGGATCGTTGCCCTTCCGGCATTCCCTGCAAAATCAGCGTCATCAGCGAAAATAATCCCCGTATATCTGCGGGACGATCCTGGTACAGGTCTTTGGGTCCGGCACTGCAGGCAGAACACATAAGGTAAATACCCCCGTCAGTTGCCGAATTCCTCCAGGGCCCTGGCAAGCGATATATTTTCTTCGGGTGTGCCTACCGTTATACGCAGGCAACCTTCGCAAAGCAACACATTGCTTCTGTCCCGTACCACAATGCCTTTAGTGAGCAGGAATTCGTATGCTTTTCGTGCATCCTCCACTTTCACCAACAAAAAGTTAGCATCAGAAGGATATATATGCTGCACCGCTTTTGATGAAGACAGGCTTTTTGCAAGCCGTTCTCTTTCCACTACCAGCAAGCGGATCATTTCGTTCACTTCTTCCACATTGTCCAGCGCATGCAGCACGATGTCCTGCGTAGCCTGACCAATATTGTACGGCGGTTTTATTTTATTGAAAACAGATATGATCTCTTCCGATGCAAAAGCCATTCCTACCCTCAACCCCGCCAGTCCCCAGGCTTTGGAGAGGGTTTGCATCACTACCAGGTTGGGATAGTCCTGCAGCTCCTGCACAAAAGAATGATGTCTCGAAAAGTTGATATAGGCTTCGTCGATTACCACCAGTCCTGGAAAATTATTCAGAACTATCTCTATATCTTCCCTGTGCAGCGAATTGGCGGTGGGATTATTGGGAGAACATATCCAGATGATCTTGGTAAAGTCATCCACCAGGTTTTCCAGGTGTACAAGATCCAGCTGAAAGTCCGGCAGCAACGGCGCCCTGCGTACTTCCACATCATTTATGTCGGCGCTTACCTGGTACATACCATAGGTTGGTGGACAAATAATAACATTATCCTTTCCCGGGTTACAAAATCCACGGTATAACAGGTCAATACATTCGTCGCTGCCGTTGCCGATAAAAATATTGGCGGCAGGTATACCTTTGATAGCGGAGAGCTTTTCTTTTATTTTCGACTGGTGCGGATCCGGGTAACGGTTATACCATTTCAGGGAAGGAGATCCCAGGCTGTTTTCGTTAGCATCCAGGAATACTTTCGCTTCACCGCTGAACTCGTCGCGGGCAGATGAATATGGGGTAAGCTTCTTTACATTTTCTCTTACCAGGTCGTTTATATTGAAGATCATAAAATTGCTGATTGAAGATTGATGATTTGGGATTGATGACCGGGAATTGATGATTTGAAACCATCGTTACCCCGTCAAAGCCTGATCTTTACGGCGTTGGCATGTGCCTGCAGTCCTTCTGCTTCCGCCATATGTATAATGGCAGAAGCGATGGTATGCAGTCCATCCCTCGATAATTTCTGGTAGGTGATCTTTTTCACAAAGCTGTCGATGCTTACACCGCTATAGGCTTTGGCATATCCGTTGGTCGGCAGGGTATGGTTCGTGCCGCTGGCATAATCACCTGCGCTCTCGGGAGAATAATTACCCAGGAATACAGATCCGGCATTGGAAACCTGCATACCAAGTGCATCACCGTCTTCACAACTGATGATCAGGTGCTCGGGCGCATATTCATTGATCAGCGCCAGCGCCTCCTCCGTATCATTTACAACAATGACCTTGCTGTTTTCAAGTGCTTTTGCAGCAAGTTCTTTTCGCGGCAACTGTTCCAGCTGCCTGTACACTTCATCCAATACCGGCGTTACCATATTTTCATCGGTTGTTACCAATAATACCTGGCTGTCAACACCATGCTCTGCCTGCGACAGCAGGTCGGCTGCAACACAAGCAACATTAGCCGACTTATCTGCCAGCACGCATACTTCGCTGGGACCCGCCGGCATGTCAATGGCCATGCCGCTGCGCTGCACTAACTGTTTGGCACAGGTGACGTATTGGTTACCCGGGCCAAATATTTTGTATACCGCAGGAACAGTAGCGGTTCCCCAGGTCATGGCTGCAATTGCCTGCGCTCCCCCCGCTTTAAATACCCGGCTGATGCCTGCCTGCTTTGCCGCATATAAAATGGCGGGATGAATATTACCTTCTTTATCCGGTGGCGTACAAAGAATGATCTCTTTGCAGCCGGCAATCGCTGCGGGTATACCCAACATCAACACGGTAGAAAACAATGGCGCCGAACCACCGGGAATATACAAGCCCACTTTTTCAATGCCTATCCATCTGCGCCAGCAACTGATGCCGGGCATCGTGTCTATAGGCTCTTCGGCGCTGAATTGCGCCGCATGAAAACGATGGATATTACTTTTGGCGGTTTGTATGGCAACTTTCAGCTCTTCGCTAAGCAATTGCTCAGCTGCATCAAAGGCTGAGGGCGGTACCGTTAAATCGCTGAGCACAATGCCATCGAACTTACGGGCAAATCCTATCAAGGCCTCATCTCCTTTGTCCCTTACAGCTTCCAGTATCTCCGTTACGGCGGTTTCCAACACCTTGTTATCTATAACAGGCCGTTGCAAAAGCGCCGGCCATTTTTTCCTTTCCGGATATAATACTACTTTCATAACAGTCAGACATTAACCTATAAAACCATTTTTTCGATCGGTACTACCAGGATGCCCTGCGCACCGGCAGCTTTCAGCTGCTCAATCTTATCCCAGAACTCATCTTCACTCAACACGCTGTGCACGGAGCTCCAGCCCTCATCTGCCAGGGGCACAATAGTGGGACTTTTCATACCCGGCAGCAGACTGATGATATCTTTCAGCTTATCATTAGGCGCATTCAGCAATATGTACTTGTTGTTCTTTGCTTTTTTAACCGCATGTATACGAAACAGTAACTTATTCAATATCTGCAGCTGCGCGGCATCCAGGTTATTGTTCCGTACCAGGATAGCCTCGGATTCCAGGATGGTTTCCACTTCTTTCAAACCATTGGTGAGCAGGGTGGAGCCGCTGCTGACCAGGTCGCAGATGGCATCCGCCAGGCCAATACCGGGCGCTATCTCCACAGAACCGCTGATCTCATGAATATCGGCTGTAACGCCGTTTTTCTGGAGGTATTTCTCCGTAAGAAAGGGATAGCTGGTAGCAATCCGTTTCCCATGCAGTGTTTGTACGGAACTGTACTGTTCCCCTCTCGCCACGGCAATGCTCAGCCGGCATTTTCCGAATCCCAGCTTTTCCACGGTAGTCACAGACTTATCCTTTTCATACACTACATTTTCTCCTACAATTCCCATATCCGCCACACCATCTTCCACGTATTGGGGAATGTCATCGTCGCGCAGGAAAAAAACCTGGAGCGGAAAATTGCTTGCTTCTGTCTTTAACTTATTGGCGCCATTGGAGATGCCAATTCCGCATTCTTTCAGCAAACGCATCGAATCTTCATGTAAACGACCTGATTTTTGGATAGCCAGCTTTAGCATTGATTTCAGTTTAATTAAAAAGAAAAAGGCCTACCGAACGGTAAGCCTTTTAATGATGTATGATCGTACACAAACAACACCTGCTTACCGGCCGGGTAAGATATGATGGTGATGATGTGTATTATTTACCATTGATTAATTTTTTAACGCCGCAAAAATAAGCGCTCCGGGTTATTTCACAAAATTTAGTTTACAGAAGGAGCTGATTTGACAAATGTCAATTTTTTCCGCATAAGTCAGGCAATTTTACCGGTTCATCACCTACCTTTGGGATTCGACACTAGCCGTTGCATCATGAAAAATGCCATGCCCTTACCCCTTTAACATTTTGGTAAACTCCATAGACGTGGTGCCCAACTGACATCTATGGAACTTTTACCTATTTTTCAAAACCAATTAATAATCAAGTCGTTACAGGCTCATTTTTTTTCTTCTGACCGAGCCGGAAAAATTTTTATCAAAATTGCAGCAGCAACCGGGTTACAGATAATGTCTGTGATGTATTATATAGAATGGAAAATCCGTTAATATTGTAGAGGATGTTTCGCCGTTGTAAAATATACCTGTTCATTTTCGTATCCTGTTTTGCTGTGATGTTGTGCAGCCGGGCATATGCACAGCAATATGGCCCCAATGATACCATTGTGGTGCCGGTGATTGTTTATAAGGGCGAGGCACTTACTTACAGGGAGCTGAGTCCTGTTTATATTCCGCTAAAGCTGACGCGTGCGCAACGGAAAAAATACCGCGAATGGACCCGTTTGAGAAACGCGGTATATGTTACCTATCCATACGCCCAAAAAGCCGGTATCGTATTCAATGATATTGAAGCCAACCTTTCCCAGATAACGGACAAAAAGAAACGGCATGAATATATTAAGTCCAGGGAAAAGGAGCTGAAAGAGGAGTTTACCAAACCCCTGACCAACTTGTCTGTATACCAGGGCAAAGTATTAATGAAGCTCATCAACCGGGAAACGGGAAATTCCTGTTACAACATTATTCATGAATATAAGGGCAGCTTCTCAGCCGGCTTCTGGCAGAGTGTAGCCTGGGTATTCGGGAGCAGCCTGAAACAAACATATGATGCCCAGCACGAAGATGCGGAAATAGAAGGTTTTGTACAGGAAGTGAAAAGCATGTACGGCATCTAGTTAAGCCCGGTGTTTTCCCTCTCCGATCAATATCAGTGCAAAGGCTGCATAGTTGATGATGTCATAAAAATTGGCATCTATCCCTTCACTGATGAGCGTTTTTCCTTTATTCGCCAGTATCTGCCTGACGCGTAATAGTTTAGACAGAATGAGATCTGTAAAACTTTCCTGGCTCATATCCCGCCAGGCCTCCCCATAATCATGATTTTTATTTTCCATCAGGTTCCGGGCATTATTCGCCATTTTATCGTACAGCGATTCTACTACACCTGCCGGAAGGTCCTCCACTTCATCTGTTTTTAGATCCAACTGAATCAGTCCCACGATCCCGTAGTTCAGTATACCCATGAATTCAGCGTTAATACTGTCTTCCACCTTCTGGATATCGCTCTCCTGCAGGGTACGTATCCTTTTTGCTTTGATGAAGATCTGGTCTGCTACTGAAATGGTGCGCAGTACCCTCCAGGAAGTGCCATAGTCCTTTGTCTTCTTCATAAATATATCTTTACAGGAAGCGACCGCTTCATTGTATTGCTGAATGGTACTCATCTTTTTTTATTTGTTTTGTGTTAACCCGCCACGCGAACCCGCAGAAAACCCCATAATTTTCCTGATCTCATGCCGGTTCCGGAATTGTCTTTCCGGATGAATATCTTTGCCCGGATACGAGCGTCAAAAATAGGCCAATTAAAAATATGTACACGCTAAATTGCAAAGGCAGACTGGTTGTCATTGATACGCCGGTGGTGATGGGCATCATCAATACAACACCTGATTCATTTTACAGCGGTAGCCGGAAACAAACAATAAAGGCTATTGTGCAGGAAGCAGGCAGGATGCTTTCGGAAGGCGCTGTTATGCTGGACATCGGCGGACAAAGTACCCGGCCGGGTAGTGAACGGATACCGGCACAGGAAGAGATACAGCGGGTGGTGCCTGCTATCAGGGCAATACTCGACCAGCACCCGGAAGCCATTCTGTCCATAGACACCTACTCATCACCGGTGGCGGCGGCAGCCATGGCAGCAGGTGCTTCTGTCATCAATGACATCAGCAGTGGTGATATGGATCCTGAAATATTGTCGGTAGCGGCAGATAACCAGGCACCATACGTTTGTATGCATATGCGGGGCAAACCCGATACCATGCAGCTGGATCCTGTATATACAAATGTTACCCTGGAAGTACTGGATTACCTCGTACAAAAAATTACCGTTTGCAGGGCGGCAGGTATACATGATGTTATCGCCGATCCCGGCTTTGGCTTTGGAAAAAACATCCGGCACAATTTTACCCTGCTCAAAGAATTATCTGCATTTCATATGATGGGCGTGCCGGTGCTGGCAGGTTTATCGCGCAAATCCACCATTTACAAAACACTGAATATATTGCCTGAAGAAGCGCTGAACGGTACTACAGTGCTCAACACCATCGCGTTGATGAACGGCGCTTCAATTCTCCGTGTACATGATGTGAAAGCGGCTGTGGAAGCAGTTCGCCTGACCTACGCCTGTCAGGCCGCCGGCGCCTGATCTTTCAGAATGATCCTGAAAGTAGTGCCCTTCCCGGGCTCGGAGTTTTTCACGAAAAGCTGTCCCCGGTGGTATTGTTCAATGATCCGCTTGGATAAGGTAAGACCAAGCCCCCATCCTCTTCGTTTGGTAGTGAACCCCGGCATGGATACCCTTCCCGGTATCGGTCACATCAATAATAACCTGTCCCGGCTGCTTTCTCACTTCAACAGTGATCGTTCCCCTGCCCTCCAGCGCATCCAGCGCATTTTTCAGCAGGTTTTCTATTACCCAGTCAAACAGGGCGCCGGACAGCATTACCGGCACTTTCTGCTCGTTGGCATACATGAGGAACTGCACTTTACCGGAAGCTCTTCCCCGTACATATTCCATCACGCCGTTGATCTGCTCCAGCAGTTCGCGTGGCTCCAGCGAGGGCGTACTGCCGATCTTGCTGAAACGGTCAGATACCAGCTGCAGCCTGTTTACATCCTTTGCCAGCTCCGTCGCGATCTTTTCATTTCCCGGGCTCTCTTTCAGCATTTCCACCCATCCCTGCAACGAAGTTACCGGAGTTCCCAGTTGGTGGGCTGTTTCTTTCGCCATGCCTGCCCATAACTGGTTTTGTACAGACCGGTTGCGGATGGTAATGGCATATACCGTTACCACAATAAATAATGCCACGATCAGCAATTGCACCAGCGGGTAATACTGTACTTCCCTCAACAGCTTGGAGGCGCCATAGAAGTAATAGTCTTTTTGTCCGTTAAGCGGATCAGTATAAATAATCGGCAAATGTTGTTTCCTGAATTGCTTCAGCTTTTCATACAGGTAAGAGGAATCTGCCGTGATCTTAGTGGTATCAATATTAATATATTCAATGATGCGCCCCTCTTCATTTACCTGGATGATCGGTATATCATCATTGTTGGTAAGAATGGCTCCTACCAGTTTTGTATCCGTATCAGCCGGCGAATTAAAAAGAAACTTCCCGGCTTCCACCCACAATTCCACCCGCTGCCGCTCATCTGCGGCAATTTTGTTGGCCAGGTATTGTGAATAAAATATAGTACCTGTAACAATAGCAATCGCCACTACAAAAGCCAGTATTCTCCAGTTGAATAAAAACCGAAACATGGTTAAAAATAGCGAAACCTAACAATGCATCCTTTATTTTTGAAAAATATTAATAATGGAAGCATTGCATAACAAGCCATCCGTTGCCGTTGTGATCCTGAACTGGAACGGCAAAAAATTCCTGGAACAGTTCCTTCCTTTCCTGAAGGCTTCTGTGTATGAGAACCTGCACATAGTGGTGGCAGACAATGCTTCTTCGGATGACTCGGTCCTGTACCTGCAATCCCATCACCCGGATATTACACTTGTTCATAACAGCACCAATGAAGGATTTGCCAAAGGCTACAACTCCGCATTACAGCATGTGCAGGCCGACTACTATGTGTTGCTGAACTCAGATGTGGAAGTAACGCCGGACTGGATCAACCCGGTGATAGCGCTGATGGAAAGCGATGCCGCGATAGCTGCCTGTCAGCCCAGGATATTATCATGGCATGATAAAACGAGGTTTGAATATGCCGGCGCTGCAGGCGGTTGGATGGATGACTTCGGATACCTGTTCTGCCGGGGCAGGATATTTGAGGTTTGTGAAAAAGACAATGGTCAGTATAACGACAGTCGTCCCGTTTTTTGGGCAAGCGGCTGCGCTTTGTTTATAAGATCGGAAGTTTTTCACCAGATGAATGGTTTTGATGAGTTCTTTTTTGCACACCAGGAAGAGGTGGATCTTTGCTGGCGCATACAACTCGCGGGGTACAAAGTGTATGTTTGTCCTTCATCAATAGTATACCATGTAGGCGGTGGCACCCTGCCACAGGGAAACCCAAGGAAAGTGTATTTTAACTATCGCAACAGCCTGGTAATGCTGGCCAAAAATTATGGATGGGCAGAGAAATGCCGGAAGCTGCCTTTTCGCATGATCCTCGATGGAGTAGCTGCCATACAGGAATTACTAAAAGGAAATGCAACCTATTTTTTTACTGTTATCAAAGCTCATTTTCATTTTTACGGATGGCTTTTTTCAAAGAAAGACCGGCGTTTCCAGCCGGTACAGCACAATAAGCCGCTTAAGGGCGTATATAAGGGCAGCATTGTCTGGCAGTATTTCATAAAAAAACGAACCTTGTTTTCACAAATTGTTGACAATAAAGATGGTTAGTTAACAGTTTACCATTATTTTTGCATAGCAAATAAAAACGCATTGTATGGCGCATGAAGTTGAAATAACTGAAAGTCAAAAGAAAGATTTCGCCTGGAGCTGGGTAAAATCATCCAGGTTTTTATTTTATATCCAGGTGTTCAGTGTTGTTGCTTTTTTGATCGGCGGTAGCTGGGGATTATATAAACATCGTTACAAAGGTAAGCCTAAGGTGGTAGTGCCTGAGAACACCCTGTATACCCCAAAATATAAATAGGATTTTTTCCATAAAAATTTTGTTGGTAATCTGCAATCCTTAATTTTGCACTCCCCAATCGGGGCAACAAAAGTTCTTCAAAATAAGTTTTAAGCGGAAGTAGCTCATTTGGTAGAGCACGACCTTGCCAAGGTCGGGGTGGCCGGTTCGAGCCCGGTCTTCCGCTCAGGTGGATCCTCTCGTTGTGCGAGGGGATTTTTTTTGACCTTTCAGGTTTTAAAACCAATCGCCCCGGTGGTGGAATTGGTAGACACGCAGGACTTAAAATCCTGTTCGCAGCAATGCGAGTAACGGTTCAACTCCGTTCCGGGGCACATGCAGACCAGGCGATTACGAATAAAACGTAGTCGCTTTTTTATTTGATAAACCTTGTGCACGGCTATAATTGAAAAGATTATTTCCTATATCAAATAATTATATCTTACGATCGTTTTAGATGTAACTGTTAAAGTGCCTATTGAATCAACTCTCTTTGATAATGAAGAGGCTGGCAAGTAATCGTTACATTATTTCCCTCCTGGTAACCCTGCTTCTGTCTCCTGAGCTGAAGTCCCAGGTTCTTGTACAGGATTCACTTGCATTGGTTGATTTTTTTAATAGTACCGGCGGTAGTAACTGGACGAACAATTCCAACTGGTTGAACGGCCCGGTGGGTTCATGGTTTGGTATCGGCATTGGGGCTAACCGTGTAGTTGCAATAGATCTTACCGGCAATAACTTATCGGGATCCATTCCTGCATCTTTTGGAGATCTTACGGCCATGTTCAGCATTGACCTTGACGATAATAATCTTACAGGCACAATCCCTTCTTCATTGGGAAACCTTGCAGAACTTCAGTATTTATCTATTATTTTGAATAAGTTGTCCGGTCCTATTCCACCTGAGCTGGGCAACCTCTCACAATTGGTTTGGATTCGGTTGTCAAATAATGAAATTACAGGTTCACTACCTGCATCCTTAGGTAATCTGTCAAATCTCAGGCATCTGCAGTTGGGTAGTAACTGGCTAACGGGCAGCATTCCATCCTCTTTCGGTAATATGAACTCCATGTTTGAGATGCTTTTGTATCACAATAATCTTAGTGGAGAAATTCCGGCTTCCCTTGGAAACCTGGTAAATATGAACACTTTTATAGTGGACCATAACCAGCTGTCGGGTCATATTCCGGCAGCCATTGCTGCTATCGGCGCATTGAGAAATTTTACAGTCATCAATAACTTATTGAGCGGTCCGATCCCGGCGGAATTCGCCCAGCGCGACCTGCTGAACTTCTTTCTGTCGGATAATCGCTTTACGTTTGACGGTATGGAAATGGTGGCACAAAAAAATGTGTGGCAGAAAATGTATGCACCGCAGGCATTGCTTCCAATACATTCTTCCTGCAACAAGCTATGGGTGTCTGCAGGCGGTACACCGGCCAACAATACATACCGCTGGTACAATGAAAATGGGATATTACAGTCCGTCAAACAGGCGGATTCAACTTTTATGCCCTCCGGTCCTGGGAGTTTTTATGTAGTTGTTTCCAATAAAATTGCGACCGGGCTTACATTGTATAGCGAAACAATAGACCGGTCCCTTCATATCCGGTCAATAGACGAACAGCTTTGTGCCGGGCAGACTTACACACTGCCTACCGGAAGAGTAATAAATACAGCAGGGAAATACTACGACACGCTGAGAGCTAAGTCCGGCTGTAATGATAGCCTTATTACCATTCTGACAATAGATATAGTTCGGCCGGTGGTCAAAGCCGTTAGTGCCGTTATTTGTGAAGGTGAAACCTATCGCTTACCGACCGGGCAACTGGTAAACGAGACGGGAATCTTCAATGATATACTGCCGGGCAAAAAAGGTTGCGACAGTATCATTTATACAACAACGCTGGTAGTAAAAAAAGCTTTACAAACTGCCAACAGTGTGGTATTATGTGATGGACAATCGTACAGGTTGCCTTCAGGCGTATATGTCACTGCTCCGGGTGTTTACTACGATACGGTTAAAAGTGTCCTGGCAGGATGTGACAGTATCGTGACTGCGCTTTCGGTAGTGGCCGATCATACGACAAAACAAATAAAGGACAGTCTGGCATTATGCACACTTTCATCGTCCATTACCCTGGATACGAAAAGTTCATATCCCGTATTCTGGAATACAGGTACTGCATCCGGAACCATAACAGTGCAGGATCCCGGTATTTACACGGCCACGGTACAGTCGGCCGGTGGTTGCACTGCCTACGATACTTTTTATGTGGTCCGGTCAATGGCCGCTACATTTGCTTTGGACCAGCATATCGTTATTTGCGGGAATGAGGGCGCTGTGATTGATGCCGGGAATGGATTTCAGAATTATGCCTGGAATAACGGCGACAATACACAATCCATAAAAATACATACGACCGGAACCTATTCCGTTACTGTAGCAGACAGGTATCACTGTACGGCAACAGGTTTGGTAGCCGTAACAAAAACGGCAAATCCTCCAACAGGCTTTTTACCGGTGGACACATCCGTATGCTTTTACGGCAACACACGTTTGAATGCAACCCCGGGATTTTCAGCATATCAATGGGCAACTGGTGAAACAACATCCTCCATCATCATACAAGCACCGGGTATTTATACCCTGCGTGTCAGAGACAGTAATGGTTGTACCGGCACCGATGATATAGTGGTTAAAGAGGCAGACTGTACTAAAAGCATCTTTATTCCTGATATTTTCTCGCCCAACAACGATGGTTTAAATGATGGCTTTTGTCCACTGATGCCCAATACCGGTTTTCTCTCCAACTTTAGATTCCAGGTGTTCAATCGCTTTGGACAAAAGGTGTTTGAAAGCATGAATCCTACCGCAAGGTGGGATGGTGCTGTCAACGGATTACAGCAACCCACAGGTGTATATATCTGGATGCTCATGTACCAATATACCGGTACGCCACTACAGACAAAAAAAGGTACGGTCGTATTGATCCGATAATATCTTGATAACATTGCACATCCCAACGATTTACCGGTGCAGGCTCATCTTTTCTTCAACCGGCAACTGAGATTAACATAAACATTGCTTTCCCTGATGGCATATTCGTTGTAAGGCAATAGCCTGTCAACGAAAATATACCCTGTTTCCAGCTTACAGGATTTTGAGAAATCATATTCCAGGTTAGTGGCTATACGGTTGTGATCGTAAAAATGATTCCGGCTCACGCCGGATACATTCATGAACAACTCGTCGTAGAGCCCGATCCTGACCTGCTTATTTATCTCATGCCGAAGCCCCAGGCGACTGCGTAACCGGGTAATATGTACCGGGTTTCCCATAAACATGCGGTATTCTCCTGCGCTTCTTGTTACCATATATAAGCGGCGGCTACCCAGCAGGTGCTGCCAGTCTATAGCTGCGGAAATCCTGTATTCCCGGACGGGGGATAACATCTCATCCTCTTCATGTTCAATTACCCGGTAGTGATAAAAATAGCCAAACGGCGATACGGAAAATTTCAGATCCGGACTATGCTGATAATGGATCCAGTTCCGAAGGGTGAACATGAGATGCCTGTTCACCAGATTATTGTTACCCCAACCACTCTGTCGCCGGTGCTGCAACTCTCCATCAGCTTTTAATTTAGTTGTCAACGGATAACTGAGTGTTGCCCGGAACCATGCATTGTTATGCTGTGTCCGTACACTGATGGCAATCAACATCCAGGCCGTTACCAGGAACAGCAATTTAAACTGAAACATGTTATGTATCGATTAATGTGGAAGCTTCTCCCTCAGCAGACCATATACCCAGGTGCCTGCAATAGCGCTCATCAGCGTGACAATAACAACAGTGGCTCCATATCCGATCTGGGCAAATAACGGCCCCGGGCATGCGCCGGTCATTGCCCATCCAAAGCCAAACAATAGTCCGCCGTATACCTGCCCTTTATTAAATTTTTTCGGGGCGATGGCTATGGGCTCTCCGTAAATAGTTTTAATATTGAACTTTTTGATCAGCCAAACCGATATTGCCCCTACCACTACCGCGCTACCAATAATGCCATACATATGAAAGGACTGCAGCCTGAACATTTCCTGTATCCTGAACCAACTGACCACTTCTGATTTCACGAAGATGATGCCGAACAGGATGCCTGCCAGCATGTATTTAAGATTGTGATACCATTTGTGCTGCAGCTCGCTTTCATTAACGCACATCGCATCCATGGAACGGACTGCTTTCTCTGAAAATTCCGTATCGGTGATTTTATATTGGCTGTTCATCTATTTTCTGTTTAAATATGAATAACTGTTTTTACAGGGAAAGTATGGAAGGCAGTATCAGGTTTGCCATGATAAAACCGCCTGTCATAAAACAAATAGTAGCAACCAGGGATGGCCATTGTAAATTGGATAATCCCATAATAGCATGCCCGCTGGTGCAGCCGCCGGCATAGCGGGTACCGAAACCAACCAGGAATCCACCGGCAACCATCAGGATGAACCCCCTTACGGTCAACAACCCACTCCAACTGATAATATCTGCAGGCACCAGGCTATTATAATTTGTAATACCATAACCTTCCAGCTCCGAAGCCAGTGAAGGGCTTACTTTCACCAGGCCGGGATCTGACAGGAAAGTGGCGGATAGTATCCCACCCAAAAAAATACCCAGTACAAAAAACAGGTTCCATACCTCTTTTTTCCAGTTGTATTTGAAGAAAGGAATTTTGGCAGGCAGGCAGGCGGCACAAATATGCCGTAATGAAGAACTGATGCCAAATGATTTATTGCCCATGATCAATAACGCAGGTACGGTTAAACCGATCAGTGGTCCAGCCACATACCAGGGCCAGGGTTGTTTGATAAATTCCAGCATATTTCATTAACTGTTTTAGAATAAAAAATCAGGAGCAAAACTCTGCCTTTACCTATTCAAATTAAGTTACTTTGGTTACACATAAGCTAATAATAAAAAAAGACCTGTGAAGTTTTCACCCGGACTTGCCGGCGCTACAAACCTCACAGGTCCTTTAGAGCCTTTTACAAACTCATTTTTTCCCTCACGCGGCTTTCATCTACAAAGCCGACATGGTTCCAGCTAAGCTTCTTGTTTTTATATAATTTTAATGTTGGCAATGCTGTTACATTCAATTGCTGACACAGTTCAGGATTCTGATCTGCGTCTATACGTACCAGTATCATTTTGTCTGCCAGCTCTTTTTCCATTGTTTTCAGGTAAGGCTCCATCTTTTTACAGGGACCACACCAGTCTGCATAAAAATCCACCAATACGAGTTTATCACTGTCCAGCAGGTTCTCATACTGCTGGAGCGTTAATCCGCCGGCAGGTTTGGCCGGTCCGGCTTCCGGTAATTTTTCGGCACGCCATTCCATCATACCACCCGGCATCTCGTATACTTTCCCAAACCCCTGCTCCCGCAGAAAAGCAGCCGCCGAAGCGCTTCTGCCGCCACTCAGGCAATACACATATACCGGCTCCAGTTTATCCAGGGTGGACGCATATTGCCGGAACCCGCCTCCGTTCCAATCTACATTTACCGCATGTTCCAGGTGACCGCCTGCAAACTCTTCCGCGCTGCGTACGTCCAGCAATTGGGCAGCTCCTTCCTTTTCCAGCATTTTCGCAAATTCGCGGGCGGACAATTTTTCCTTGGTTGCCCCCGACCGGCTATCACAACCGATACCCCAAAATGCCGCTGCTACAAACAACAAAACAAACCTCTTCATATTAAACATGTTCTTTGATCAGTTTTTCCAGTTCATTGGCCTGCGATACACCTGACCGCCGCCAAAGCACCTGCCCATTTTTAAAGATCATCAGGGTCGGCACTCCCTGTATCTGGTAAGTCCCGGCCACATCGCGGTTCTTATCCACATCTATTTTTATAATGGAAGCGGCTTCCCCTACCCTTTTCTTCACATCTTCCAATATGGGCGCCTGCATTTTACAAGGGCCACACCAGGTAGCAAAAAAATCAACCAACACAGGCTTATCCTGGTTAATCATTTCCTGAAAAGTCATACTTCTTCTTTTTTACGTTGAAAAATAGAAAACAGCAGTCCACCCATCACTGCGCCATACACTGTACTGTTTACCGGTTTGGAGGTAATGGCACATGATCCGGATTCGCAGCCGATAAACTGCCAGTACAGGTAACCCCCAATGGCACCCGCCGCCACTCCAATTACTATCAATAAGTTTTTCTTCATAAAGACTTTCATTTTTCCTCGCTCATTTTAATTTTCCACATTCCCCTCAGCATACCCATGGCATACCCCGTAGCTTTGTCACCAGGGTATTTTTCATGGATCGCCAACAGGGTCTCCGGTGGTATATCTTTTTCTTTATTACCATGACAATTCAGGCAGGCAGGCATCCCGATAATGATTGCCTTATAATAATACACACCGTTATCATCATGGGCAATAAAATGCTTTTGCTTCACCAGCGAATCCCGCATCAATGTCGTCAGCTTCAGCCAGGCCGTATTGTCCGTAGCCGATGTTACAGCATTGGACGGATTCCTGTTTTTATCGCTCAGTCGCTGAACGCTATAGTTGCCACCAGCTGAATCAGTAAGATACAAGGCTTTTTCGTTACAAAAATCAACAGCCCCTGCTGTACCTGACTCCTGTACAGCCCGCATTACATTGGATACCAGCACGCCCTGCACCACTCCCGCAATGCTATCTCCCTTCTGCAGCAAAGCAGGTTCGTCGATATTTGCTGCCGTCTTCTTTTGTGCCGGCTGACAACTGAACCACACCAATGCTAATATGCTGATCATTATCTTTTTCATAGACCTGCCTATTTCAATTCTTCATATATAACCTCCTCCGTTCCTTCTTTGTTTTGTCGTTGTGGAGGTACTCCACATCCGCCCGCACCGCAACATCCGATATTGAACAACGGCATCAAAGCAAACAGTCCGCCCAGTGCAGCCACCGGCCAATCCTTCATCCCTATCCCCTGCACCAGGATGAATATGCCCAACGCCAGGCGCAGCACACGCATAAAGTTCCAGTTATTTAAGATAATATGTTTCATTTTCATTATTTTTTATGCTTTTTTATAGTGTTGATCCGGAAAGGCGCATACAGCGGACAAAAATTGATGAAGGAAGTCAACACCAGGATAACTGCGAATACGCCCAGCACCATCGCCCATGTTCCGGTAATAGTATGGGTAAAATATAAAACTGCGATAGCAGCCGCGATGATCAGGCGAATGGCTTTATCTGCAGTACCGATATTAGCTTTCATGGTATCATGTTTTTGGTTAATTATTAATGGTAATGTTCAATCGTCATCCCGCTTCTCAATTATCATTCCGATCCCAACCGCGGGACGGCAGAGAAATCTAATGACGGTCATATCTGTTGCGAAAATTGTGTAAGGGCACGCAACAGGAGGACCGTTGCCCGGCACGTGTCCCCATGTACTGTTTTAATACAAACACCCCCTTACATCTTTCCCTTCATCATCTTATTCCAGTACAAATACGGCAACCCGTATTTCTTCAGCATCCACAAACGCCAGTGCTCGTTATAGCTGTCGAACACCCCCATGAACTTCAGCATAGGATCCGGTGTAAATTCATTCTTATAATTGAACTCAGCCAACACCATTTTACCATAACCGGTTACCAGCGGACAGGAAGAATAACCATCATAAGAGAAATTATCCGCAGGTTGCCTGTCCATCAGCTTTATAAGATTATCTACCACCACCGGGGCCTGCTTACGGATAGCTGCTCCCGTTTTAGCGGTGGGTAGTGCCGCCACATCTCCCAGTCCGAACACATTCGGATAGGTTGTATGCCGCATGCTGTTGATGTTCACATCCAGCCAACCGGTAGCATTTGCAAGAGACGAATCTTTTACAAATACCGGAGCCGTTTGCGGAGGTGCCAGGTGCAACAAGTCGAATGGCATGACCACCGAAGAATCCCCGTCCATGATCTCTTTTAATATATTTCCTTCCTGTATATGGTATTCGCCACCGGTAAGCTTAAAATGTACCAGCTTGTTATCAGCGTCAATTTTTACCGGGGTATAAAATGGCTTAAAGTGAACATGATAACGGTTCAGCACACCCGTCAGTGTATCCGCCACCTGTTTTACCCCGAATATAACTGTGCCCGGCGTGGCAAAGATCATATTGGTTTTGCCTGACAACCCTTTCTTTCTGAAATAATCCGCTGCCAGGTACATGATCTTCTGCGGTGCGCCCCCGCATTTAATGGGTGTCGCCGGCTGGGTAAACAAGGCATTCCCGCCGTTGAAACGCTGCAGGCACTCCCATGTGTACCCGGGGTCTATATAGTTGCTGCAGGCCACCCCTTTGGCCAGGGCTTCTTCCAATCCCTCGAGCAGTGAATAATCATTTACCAGCCCGGGCGCCACTACCAGGTAGTCATAGGTCAGTTTACCGCTGCTTCCTGTTTCTACTGCATTTTCATCCGGCAGCAACCGCGTCACCTTATCCTGTATCCAGTTTACACCCGCGGGTATAACCGAAGCTTCTTCTCTGCGGGTAGCCGTGTAGTTAAAAGTACCTGCGCCTACCAGCGTCCATGCAGGCTGGTACCAATGGTACTTCGAAGGCTCCACGATGGCAATATCCGCCTTTGTTCCCTTTCTTTTTAGTTGGGCCGCCACCATAATCCCGGCTGTTCCGCCGCCTATTATCAGCACCTGGTAATGATCTTTCATTGTCAAGCTGTTTATGTGGATCAAAGTAAAGAAGATTATACACCCTTTTTTGTAACCATTGTTACACTAAGGCAGATCCATAGCAGATTTTGCGTAAAAAAGGGAAATGTTCCATATACAGGACCAGTATCTGTATTTCGGGCGTCACCCATCAGCCGAAAAGGTGCAGCGCACCGAAATATTTGTGGCAGTATGGCGTAATTAGTATGATGAGCTGCAGCGCGGCGAAATATGGATTTGTTTCCGTAACGGTGGTCTTCCTTTTAGCTCCAGCCAAAGCATCCTCATTGAGACTACCAATTAAGAAACCTGATCACGCACTGCCGACGACAATCCATACACGAAGCACCTGAAATAGACGATTCCGGCCCCGGTTGTCTCACTGCATTTCTGTTGGACAACCAGGGGTCCGGAACCCGTTATTTTTCACAGGCGGGTGTTTCCACCTCCCCCGGAGTGCATTACCGGTCAATGTCCCCACCGACCGGAAAACCTGCACGAAGCGAAGATGTGGAATACACCCTGTTTTTCACTACCTGCTATCCCTCTATTATCTTTTTTACATTTTGCCAGGTGCCGCCATTGATCACATCCGCAAAGCCCTGCCGTTCCAGGTATGCCTTTGCCTGACTGCTGCGGTTACCGCTCCGGCAAAACACAACAATGCTCTTTTTGCCTTTGAACTTTGCCAGGCTGGAAGGAAGCTTATCCAAGGGTATATTCACCGCTCCATTTATACTGCCGGATGAAAACTCTGCCGGTGTACGCACATCCACCAAAAAGACGCCTTCGCGGATCGCGCGGGTCAATGCGGTATTGTCTGTTTTTCCAAATAAAGATGCAAAAAAGCCCATAATTAAACTTTTAATTGTTAACGGCTGCCAGGTCTGTCTTTTTTCTGGCTGCTGATTTCTTTTCCATCCATTCCTTCATGCCACCGGCATAGTTTTTAATGTTGGTGAAGCCGTTGCGTGCCAACACCGAGTAGGCAATAGTAGCGCGGTCGCCTGCCTGGCAATGCACTACCACCAGCTTATCCCTGCTTACTTTGTCCAGGTTATCCGGCAGCGTACCTACAAATAAATTATCCGCACCTTCCACGTGATGGGCATCATATTCTGTAGCCCCCCTTACATCTATGACCTGTACATCCGGGTTGCCGGCATATTGCCTGAATTCATGGTAGTCTATTACATCAGCTGTTTCCAGCGGCAGCCCTGTTTCCTGCACGTCGGTAATGAACCCATATACATTGTCCAAGCCGATACGCATCAGCTTACGGGTCAGGTCTTCTATCTGGTCTTTATCTGCCACCAGCATAAACTGTTCCTCGTAATTCAGCAGCCACCCCATCCAGGTAGAAAAGGAGTTATTGTTCTGTATATTGATGCTACCCGGGATAAATCCTTTTGCAAACGCCAATTTACTGCGGGTATCGATCAGCTTTAGTCCTCTTCCGTACGCTGTCAAAAACTGCTCCTTTGTCAACTCCGGGTGTTTGGGCACTTCTACCAGCAGCGGACGTTTCACTTTATTGAGGTGCTTCATCATAGCAAAATATTTCGGCGCCTCCGGCTGCTCCGACAACAGGTAATCGGTAAATGCCTTTTCGTCTTCTCCAAACTGAAAAGCCCAGTTCCGGATCTTTTCATATCCCACGGTAGAGCTGTGTACGGCGCCCAACGATTTGCCGCAAGCCGATCCTGCACCATGCGCCGACCATACCTGCACATATTCCGGTAAGTCAGTAAACTTTTTCAGCGACTGAAACATCTGGTGTGCCCCGATCTCTTTGGTACCGATCAGTCCGGCTGCTTTTTCCAGCAGGTCTGGACGACCGATGTCACCTACGAACACAAAGTCACCGGTAAACAGCATCACCGGTTCATCCGTAGCCGGGTGGTCGGTCAGTAAAAAGCTGATGCTTTCCGGCGTATGACCCGGCGTATGCAATACTTTCAGCGAAAGATTACCCACTTTGATCGTATCGCCGTCTTTCAGCCCGGCATGCGGAAACCCATACTGCCAGTTTTCGCCACCTTCATCAGACAGGTACATCTGCGCGCCGGTCACCGCAGCCAGCTCTCTTGAACCACAGAGAAAATCTGCGTGGATATGCGTTTCAGTAATATGCGTGATCCGCAGGTTGTTTTCCTTTGCTATTTCAAGATAGGTATCGATATCTCTTTTGGCATCGATCACAATGGCTTCGCCTGTTGCCTGGCATCCTACCAGGTAGCTGCCCTGTGCCAGGCTCTTATCATATACGTGTTGAAAAAACATACTGTAAATTTTATGGTGAATGATTGTTTTTTATAGCGTAAAATTCGTCCCTTAATTATTGTTATATGGTGACTTAGGTTACATAAGGGTAAAGAAGATGAAATATTTTGTGCCGGGCTGCAATGCTATCCCACCCGGCTGAACATCATCCGGGCGGATATCAGACCTGGCTTGCACCTGCTCCGATGAGGATGGACCGTGCAATAGTTTTTACTTGCAGGTGACATCTCGTTATTATCCTGATGGATGATACTACTTCACCACCGGGAACTGCGTGATGCGTAAGGTGGTGCTACCGTATGGTACCAGCGTAAGACGAGTGGTTTCTTTTATTTTCATCGGCACCTGGGGATTGGGCAGCGGTCCCGGCATATGATTGTATAGTTGCCAGAAAGGTATTTGCCTACCGGCCGTTTCTATTTTTACGGGCACATTTTCGGGATTCCAGGGATAACCCGACCAATGCTGTTGCGCTACCACGGTAAAGCCTGCTTCGGGGTGCAGGATATGTTCCCTGAGAAGACCGTAGTTCCAATCCGACTTAGGGTACACTTCATAGTAAGGTCCATAATGGTCTGTTGCTGCTGCTTTTTTCCATTCTTCCTCCATTTTCAGCGCATATACCAGCGGTCCTCTTTCTACCGAAGCTGAAGCAGCGGCCCACCGGCTGATCTTCACTTTCATTGGTAAGGTTAACTCCACCACATCACCATTACGCCATTCTCTTTTTATCTGTACGATCGTATTGTGCCTGAGCGCCTCCCGCCAGGTCTTACCGTTTATTTTGATGGCGGCATGCTCTGCCCACTCCGGGATGCGAAGATGAAAGGGAAATGTGTTTTTTTGCGGTGTTTCAATGGTAAACCGTATATTTTCATTGAATGGGTAACCGGTGTCTTCTGTGATGCGGATGTCAACGCTATCTCCTGCTTTTAAACGAACCGCTGATGGTCCGTAAATGAGTGCCGCTACGCCATTATCCGGCGTACTGTACCAAAGGTTCTGCACAAATTTCGGCCATCCCTGGTGCATGTTGGATGTGCAACAGGGATACCCGGTCAATAATCCAAAACAAAGATCCGTGCCGCCATGATGTTCTTCTTCAAAAAAATTACGCGTAGCCCTGGAGATGAGCACCTGGTTTGCCGACTGGAAATACTGGCGGTACATATAATCATCCGTCACCTGGGCAGGAAGGGCATTGAACGCTATTTTTTCCAGCTGATCCGCCATAGCAACGTCGGCTGTAACGGGTAGCATGCTTTCCAGTGAAAACATCATTTCTACTACCGAACACAACTCTACACCCTGTGTGGGATCGTTGCCATGCATAGGCTCATCCCCTCCAAACATACCTTGTGCCTGCCCGTGATAACGCTCTATATCTGCCAAAGCCTTCTTCACTGCTTCCGGATAAAGAGGGTTGGGATCCTGCTGATAATGGATCACCGGCGTTTTGATGCCCTGTGCCAGGTTCACACAATGAAAGCTCTGCCACAATCCCACATGCAGCCGGTTGATCAATTCTTCTTTGTAGGGATATTTATTGGCTGCACTTTCCGGGTACAGGTGATCAGTCCGGTTGGATCTTTCCGGATATGGGTTCATAAATACCTTTGTGAACGGAAAAGCCTGCTTATAAAGCATGGTTGCCAATTCCAGCAAAAAAGACTCACCCGTGATATTATACAGCCAATATACCACCATCATGTTGTCGGCAGCTCTTTTGTTGCCCCAAAACGACCAGTGATCAACCGGCGTTTGGGGTAATTGCTGTAACTGGTAACGAAAATAACGGGTAAGAAAAGAAATGACCCTTGCATCTTGTGTAGCCTGGTAGTATTGCTGTAATACTTTCAGCATTACCATTCTCGGCCACCAGTCTTCCCTGGGTTCTTTCTGTAAACCGGGCTCCGGCGAAGGTCTTTCTTTCAATATTCCGGGTCCCATATATCCATCCTGTCGCTGGTTACGTAAGGTCCATTCTATCCAGGGCTGCACTTTGGCGATCAGCTGTTCATCCTTTAATATATAAGCCAGCGGCAGCAGTCCGTCTATCCAGTAAGGTCCGCGTTCCCAGGCATCGCCGTCTCCTCCCAGCCAGGCATTTCGCGGCCCCATCACTGATGGATAATAAATATCGAGATGACCTGTCAACCCTGTTTTCATTCTTTCCAGTTGCTCTTTCAGCCAGCCCTTTGCTTCTATGGTACCCAATGGCAGGGGCGTATAGGGGTTTACAACAAGCGGTGCCCTGTTGCCCTGGTAAAAGGAAGCGGGCGTTTGTGCCGCCACCCGGCAACAGCTTAGCATCAATATCAGCAAAAATGAATACCGGAATACCTGCATATTTATTCTTTGAAAACTATACGAATATACAGTTCTGTTGCCGGAATACCGACCGGCTATATGTGTTTGCGGGGTGAAGGATTATAACCGGGCAACAGGTCAGCCATCTCACAATGCCTGTACTACAACCCTGCGCCAGATCGCCGGGAGTTAGATCTCCCGCGGATGACACTGATAACCGCAGATAAGAAAATGAATAAGGATCATCCGCGAAGATCCGTGCGATCTACGGGAAATAGGAGAAAAACTAAATACTAAAATAGATATATTACCTAATTATAAAAGAGAGACCTGACCACTTACACCTTCCTAGTATTTACAAAACCATTTCCTTAATGATAATATAAATACCCATCACCAGCACAAACCAACCGAAGGCCGGCTTCAACTTTTCGCCGTTTATTGTATGCGACAATGCAGCGCCGATAAAGATACCCACAATAGCAAAAAGGGTCACCAAAGAAAGGAATGTCCAGTTGATATGGGTATTACTGCCTTCCCCTAAAAAGCCGATCAATGATTTGGCAGCAATGATCACCAGGGAAGTACCGATCGCTTCCTTCATCGGTATCTTGCTCAGCAATACCAATGCCGGAATGATCAGGAACCCGCCACCCGCACCTACCAGACCGGTCAGGGTACCTACTACCATGCCTTCCAACAGTATCAGGGGGTAATTGAATTGTTGCCGTTGGGGCTCTTCTGCCACTTTTTCTTTACGGATCATGCTCCAGGACGCAACGATCATCAGCACGGCAAACAACAGCATCAGCGCCATATTCCTGGTAACCACTAACGAGCCGACATGAAGGATTTCGTCGGGTATAGCAGGTACAATATATGCCCGGGTAAGAAAAACAGCAGCAATGGAAGGCATGCCGAATACGATGGCGGTTTTGATATTGACCAGTCCTTTTCTGAAATAGGAAACAGACCCCACCACACTGGTAGCGCCCACCACAAAAAGAGAATAGGCTGTAGCCAGCACGGCATCAACACTGAATAAATAGACCAATACCGGAACGGTAAGTATGCTGCCCCCGCCCCCGATCAGTCCCAATGAAATGCCTATAAATACAGAAGCAATATATCCTGCAATATCCATAATGATCCGGTTGATGCCGCAAAGCTGCACCAACTAAAAGTTGCGGACGGCTACTTTGGTTACATAAGCATCCATAGTCTACCGGGAGTAGAAACTTTTTATTAAGTTTGATACATACTACATTTCAAATGATTACCATGATAAAATTCTTTTCACCCGTATTGCTGTTGGTCCTTGGCTTGCAATTGCCTGCACAAAATGTCAAAAAAACGGAAGAAAAACCATCGGCAACGGATATCATTTTTAATCCCGACAGCCAGGTGGAAGTGCAGAAGCAGGTGATCATAAAAGGCAAACCCGTACCCTACAGGGCCGTAACCGGCACCATGCCCGTATGGGATGATGACGGTAAAACCATCGCCGGCTTATTTTATACCTACTACGAGCGAACCGATATAAAAGACAGGTCTGCAAGACCGATCGTTATTTCATTTAACGGAGGTCCCGGCTCTGCTTCGGTGTGGATGCACCTGGCCTATACCGGCCCTGCCATGCTTAAAATAGACGATGAAGGATATCCCGTACAACCCTATGGATACACCGATAACCCCTATTCTATTCTTGATATAGCCGACATCGTATATGTAGATCCTGTTAATACGGGATACTCCAGGATTGTAGATAAGGAAGTGCCGAAGTCAAAATTTTTTGGTGTGAATGCAGACATTAAATACCTGGCCGGCTGGATCAGCACCTTTATATCCCGTAACAACCGCTGGGCTTCCCCTAAATATCTCATCGGAGAAAGTTACGGCACCACCAGGGTGTCCGGCCTCGCGCTGGAGCTGCAGGAGTCTCAATGGATGTATCTTAACGGGGTGGTGCTGGTATCTCCCACTACCCTGGGAATTGAGCGCAGCGAAACGGAGGCTGCTGCCTTAAGGCTTCCTTATTTTGCCGCTACGGCATGGTATCACAAAAAGCTGCCGGCAGACCTGCAAAAAAAGGACCTGATAGAGGTACTACCGGAAGTGGAACAGTTTACCATGAACACCCTTATCGGCACCCTCTCCAGGGGTGGACAGTTGACTGCCGAAGATAAAAAAGCGATTGCCGGTAAAATAGCACGCTACTCCGGCCTCCCCGAGTCCGTCATCCTTCAAAACAACCTGAATGTATCGACTAACCTGTTCTGGAAGGAATTATTAAGGGACCAGGGATACACCATTGGACGACTTGACTCGCGCTATCGGGGTATCGATAAAAAAGATGGAGGTGAAAGACCCGACTTTAATGCAGAGCTCACTTCCTGGCTGCATTCATTTACACCAGCCATTAATATGTACATCAAAGAAAGGCTGAATTACAAAACAGATGCCCGGTACAATATGTTTGGTCCCGTGCACCCATGGGACAGAAGCAATGACCACACCGGCGAAGCGCTCGGTAAGGCAATGGCCAGCAACCCTTACCTGCATGTGCTGGTCCAATCCGGTTATTATGATGGCGCCTGCGACTATTTTAATGCCCGTTATAACATGTGGCAGATAGACCCCGCCGGAAAATTTAAAGACCGCATCAGCTATGAAATGTACCGGAGCGGACATATGATGTACCTGCGCAGGGAAGACCTGGTATCCAGCAACGAGCACCTGAGAACTTTTATACAAAAATCCCTGCCGGCACAGGGACAGCCTGCAAAATATTAGTGTGAGTATTATGTCCCCGGAAATACATACGCCGATGCAGGGCGCCCAACCATCCGTTAACCGGCACCTACGTTCATTAAAGCGGTGAAGCAGGCAACATGCTGTCAGGACAACGTGATCCTGTTGCGCCCCAGCTTAACGGCTCCGTTCTCTTCCAGTTGCTTCAGCAAACGGGAAACCACCACACGGGCTGTTCCCAGCTCATTGGCCAGTTGCTCATGGGTGATGTTAATGGTTTTCGATTCCGTTAATTCCGATTTTTTGTGAAGCAATGCCAGCAGCCTCTCGTCTACTTTTTTAAAAGCAATGGCATTGACGATATTCAGCAATTCTTCAAACCGTTTGTGATAAAGCCGGAAGATATAGTCCAGCCATTCGGGATATTCCCTGATGAACAGGGAAACCTTATCCACCGGTAAGAATAATATTTCCGCATCTTCTTCCACTTCCGCCTTCACTTTACTGGTTTCGTTATGCAGGCCGCCCAGGAAGGACATAATGCAGCTTTCTCCGGCTTTGATATAATATAACAATATCTCCCTTCCGTCTTCCTCCGTCCGCATTACCTTTATCATGCCCCGCGTTACAATGGGAATAGCCCGGATATAAGCATTTTCATTCAATATAACATCTCCCGCCTTATAAGTTTTGGACATGCTGTACTGATACAACTTTTCCACCAGTTCCGGGGAAGTTCTAAATTCAGTGATCTGCTCCAGGTTTTCCATCGCGCAAAGGTAGGCGTTTAAGATGAAGTGGTGAGATGCAGGAGATAATTTGAAAATGGATGGATTTGAAAATTTGAAAATGAAAAAAGTGGTGTGAGAGCCTGCAACTTGTTTCAACCAATCTTTCCAATGTACAACCTGTGTCTGCCTGTGCCTGAGACTTCTATCCTGCAACCTGAATCTTACCCACTTACAACTTATCACTGTCCTCTTACGACTGTCCACTTTTGACTTACGCCTTACAAATTTCCCGGTCGGTGAAGACACCAACCGGTAGCAATAAATGTATTGATTTGAAAATGTAAGAAGTGTTGTGATAACATGCAACCTGCTTCAACCTTCCTTCCAATGTACAACCTGTGTCTGCCTGTGCCTGAAACTTGCAACCTGTGTCTTGTGACCTGCATCCTGCAACCTGAATCTCTCCCACTTGCAACTCCTCACTGTCCACTCACAACTTGCCTCCAGCATCCTGTGACTTTTTCCCGGCAACCGCCTGATCAAAATCATTCTTTGGAATAGGCTTCATCATTAGTTTTACACCTGTGAAAAAAGGTCTCCTCATCATACTAACAGTAATATTCGGGCTTGCCAGCTTCGGGGTAAGCATCCGCTATCTATATTGCTGCGGTAACCTGGCGGAGATTACTGTATCTATGCATACCCCGCATGAAGATTGCGGTATGACAATGGATGATGACAGTAAGTGTTGCGAAACCGAATCGGTTACCCTGAAAGTTTCCCCTGACCAGGCGCCCGATATCCAGCAGGTTTATAACTTCCTGCCACCGCTGGCAACAGCCGTTATTCCGGAACTTTATTACATTTTATCCGATCAGCATAGCAGCCTGAAAACACATCCCTCATTTTTTAACTTACCGCCCCCGGTAATGCCGGATAAAACTGTACTACACGCTAATTTCAGAATTTGATACAAAGTACTTTCCAGGTGATTCTATCCATCTTTGAAAATACTTATATCAAATTTTTATGCATAAGACTATATTATCCATTGTAATATTATTACCATTGTTTCTTTTTGCCCAGGATGTATCCCTTATAACAGCTTCCTTTCCTGTTTCCGGAAACTGCAGCATGTGCAAAAAGAGAATTGAAAAAGCGGCAAAAGACGCAAACGCCCATACCGCAGACTGGCATATAAAAAAAGGTATGCTTACCCTAAGTTTCGACCCGGCTAAAACAACACAGGACCAGATACAGAAAAAGATCGCTGAAGCAGGACACGACAATGGCGATTACAAAGCCGATGATGAAGTATATAACAACCTGCCGGATTGCTGTTTGTACGATCGTCATTCCCCCGGACGGGGTGGCGAAAAAAAACAATATACGCTAACCGGCGTGGTGCTGAAAGAAACCGCCAAAGGAAAATTTGATCCCATTCCCTTTGCGACGGTCACCAACCTGCATTCGCAGGAGTTTGACGCTACCGATAGTTCGGGGGTGTTTACGATTCAAACAGAAATACCCGCCCAGCTTTTAATCACCTATGTTGGGTTTGAGCCCGATACCATCCGTTTAAACAGCAGCGATAATCTTACCATCATCCTCAAAAATGCGGAGTCCGGGAAACTGAAGGAAGTAGTGATCATAGCCAGAAATGAAAAGACCCGCGTATCCGCCTTCAGCACGGTAAATACATTGCGCCTGGGTGCGGAAGAGCTCAGTAAAGCTGCCTGCTGTAATCTTTCTGAAAGCTTTGAGACCAGTCCTTCGGTAGATGTAAGCTATAGCGATGCTGTAACAGGCTTTAAGCAAATACAATTACTGGGCTTGTCCGGCAACTACACGCAGTTGCTTACCGAAAATCTCCCGGAGATCAGGGGGCTTTCCGGGAGCTATGGACTCACCTTTATACCGGGTCCGTGGATAGAATCCATCAACCTTACCAAAGGCATAGGGTCGGTAGCAAACGGGTATGAAAGCATTGCCGGGCAAATAAATGTAGAAGAGAAAAAGCCGGACGATTCCGAAAAGCTGCTTGTGAATATGTATGCCAACAATATGGGAAGGCTGGAAGCCAATATCAACACAGCGCATAAGCTGAATGACCATTGGAGTACGGCATTGCTTACCCATATGAACGGTGTGACCATGAAGAACGATTTCAACAGGGATGGTTTTCTTGATATGCCACTGGGACGCCAGATTAATCTCATCAACCGCTGGAAATATGTACATCATAACGGTTGGGTGGTCCAGTTTGCGGTAAAATACCTGAACGATGACCGCACCGGCGGGCAACTGGATTACAACAGGAAAACAGACCGGCTCACCGCCAACCGCTATGGGCTGGGTTTACATGCCGGACAATATACCGCAACCGGCAAGCTGGGTTATGTGTTTCCCCGTTACAAATATAAAAGTATCGGGCTCGTAGTTTCCGCCAGCCAGTATCGTAACGATGCCTATTACGGGCTTACGCAATATAATGGCAGGCAGAAAAGCCTGTATGCAAACTTCATATACCAATCCATTATAGGCAATACCAGTCACAAATACAGGACAGGTCTGAGCTTCAGCAATGAAAGCTATAAAGAGGATTTCAATCTTCAGCATTTTTCCCGGAATGAAATTATTCCGGGCGCCTTCTTTGAATACACCTATACCTATCCCGAAAAATTTACGGCGATAGCTGGCATCAGGGTAGATCAGCACAACTTATACGGCACCGTGACCACACCAAGGATGCACCTGAAATATGACTTTGCTCCGCAAACCAACCTCCGGTTCAGTGCCGGTTCAGGGTTCCGGGTAGCCAATATACTTGCCGAAAATGCCGGCGTTTTTGTCAGCAACCGGCAACTCGAAATTCTACATACAACCAACACATATGGCTTTGGTCTGAACCCGGAAAAAGCATGGAATTACGGATTTAATTTCATACATAATTTCAGGCTCAGCAACAGGAAGGGAAGCATTGCCGTGGATCTCTACCGCACTACGTTTACATCACAAACAGTCGCAGACCTGGATGCCAGTCCGCAAACCATCCTATTTTACAACCTGGATGGTAAATCCTACTCCAACAGCTTCCAGTCCGAGCTAAACTATGAACCATTCAGAAAATTCGATGTCCGCCTGGCATACCGCTGGCTGGATGTGAAGACCACCTACCGGGGCAGCCTGCTGGAAAAGCCTTTTACAGCCAGGCACCGTGCCTTCGTCAATCTTGCCTACGAAACCGCCGACAAATGGAAGTTCGACTATACCGTTCAATGGATCAGCCGGAAAAGGATTCCATCCACTGCAACCAATCCTGCAGGACACCGGATGGCGGACTACTCTCCTTCCTTTATCCAGATGGCGGCACAGATCACTAAGGTATTCAGCTCCCGGTTTGAGCTGTATGCCGGCGGTGAAAACCTGACCGGGTTCATTCAACGATATGCCATTATCGATGCTCAAAACCCATTCAGTCCCTATTTTGACGGATCGATGGCCTGGGGACCTGTTCTCGGTAGAATGATATATGCCGGAACAAGGATAAAGATATAGGGGAAAAACCGGTATACGGAGCTTTAGATATTATACGGAGTTTCCGAACTCCATATATAATTATGTTCTTCCGTGACTACAGTCCCGGGAAACTTTGCGCTTTATTTCGGGAAAATATTAAAGCGCCGGCTGATACTAATCACTACCGGCATCGACGTAATGGCAAAACACGGATGCAATCCGTAGGAACTAAAGAGGCACAAATCTGGCTGAACACAGTACCCGGCTACAAGACCTGCACCAGCCTGATAATGTTATAAAGTTATTTACTATTTCGAAAAAACATTAAAACTCCAGCCAAAACTGATCGCCACCGGCAGTATCTCCTGCTTGACCTCCCCATTCTCACGGATATAATTGTAGTCCCTGAAAAAATCCGGGTTGCGGAATGGTACCAGCAGATTTACACTGAGCTTGTGCCTGTCGAGGTGCCTGCCTAATTTTATATCTACACCACCACCTATTGTCAAACCGTTATATACCGCATAATCATTGCCATCCAGGTATTCCACCTTTACCACGGCATTATAGCCATACATGGCAGTCAGCACCGGTGTAACCCGCTTGTCTGGAAGTATATTAAAAATAATCCCACCGTTGGCCCCTACATTGGCAAAGTTATACCCCAAGCCGCCGAACAGTCCTATATATTTGGTTGGTTGAAATTCAGCTTTTGCGCCAAGTCCTCCGTGATCAAACCCAAAGCCGGCGCCCAGGTACAGGGATTGTTGTTTTTGTGCAAATGCTGCAGAGGATACAACAAAAACCAGCAGCAGGCAAAATATGTATTTCATATAAAGTTATTGACGATAGTAACTGGAAGAATAACGCAGGGAAACGGATTCTGGTATTTGCGTGATCCACCTATAAATAAAAGGCGAGAAGCAAAGTACCACTATGCAGATTCTCCGCCTCCGTATTGTTATATTTCCCGGGACCTCCTGCCCCTGAAAACCCTGCCTGCGCACAACGCGCTGCTATAAGACCCGTGCCGGCATTGCACAGGCTATCGTAATTGACCGGGAAACAGAAAAGGCTACCGACGGCAGCCTTTTTTGTATTATATATCAGCGCTTACTATTGCATCAGGCGATACAGCTCATCCAGGTTGGGCGACAGGATAATTTCCGTCCGGCGGTTCAGGGCTCTTCCTTCAGTGGTGGCGTTGGTATCTTTCGGATCAAAATAACTATGCCCGGAAGCAATCACCCTGGCGGGATCCACCTGGTACGTATTGGTAAGGATACGTACAATGGAAACTGCACGGGCAGTGCTCAATGCCCAGTTGTCTTCAAAAGTACGCCTGATAGGAATACTGTCTGTATGCCCCTCCACCACGATCTGTATCTTGGGATCGGCGTTTAACACATTGGCTATTTTACCCAGTGCTTCCTGGCCATCCTTACCTACCACGGCACTGCCGGAGCTGAAGAGCAGCTTTTCCTGCAGGGAAACATATACCTTCCCGTTTTTTACAAACACATCCAGGTCTTCGGCGCGGTATTGCCCCAGCGCATTGTCGATGGATTTACGGAGGTTTTCAACTACGCTTCGCTGTTGGTCTATCAGTCTTTGCAGGTCTTCCAGGCGTTTCTGCTGCTCTTCCACGGTTAATGTGGTGGTGCTGAGCTGCTGCTCTGTACTGCTGAGCCTTTCGCGGGTGCTGCTGAGCTGCTGCTGTGTCTGGCTCAGCTCCTGTTCCCGCAGGGATTTTGCCGAGCTAAGATCATCTACTTTCTTTTGAAGCGCAGCAACGGCCTGCTGTGTTTCCTTCAGGCTGTTTCGGGTGTTACCCAGCTCGTGCTCCAGCCGGGTGCTGTCCTGGCGCAGGCTGATGATGGAATTGGTAGCCTCTAAAAATTTCTTCTTAGCTACACAGGACACAAAAAAAGTTGAAACCAGTAAGCTTAGCATTAAGTATTGGATATACTTCATAACAAAAGATTTTGGGCTGCATCGCTTATGCAGCGGTGTGAAACGAAGTTCCAAAAATAAGAAAACTGTAGATTCAACCGGAATTATGAAGGGCGTATTTATCTTCAGTAAGAACTATTCTCATTGCGGCAACATCCACCATCAAATAGTCCACATGCATTTGATAGTCTGTTCAAATCCTGATCTCCCTCAGAAAATCATTTTTTTGTTCCGGGAAAATTATATCATTTGTTTTTGCCGTGAGCCTTTATTTTGCAGTATACAATCACCATATTATGAAACTGACTTCGTTATTATTTGGATTTTGCCTTTTTGCCGGGTCGGCTGCTTTTTCCCAGCAGCAAAGAACAAATGCAGCGATCAATGATTACACGCCCCCGTCCTTTCCGGACCGTAACAGGATACCGAGAATAAGAGCGCTCATACCGCAAATTGACAGCCTTTATAAAGCTTACGCAGAAAATAATCACGTGCCGGGACTGGTATATGCGGTGGTTGCAGACGGGCAAATGGTGCACAGCGCTGCTTTCGGCTATAGTGATGTGGAAAAGAAAATTCCCGCCGGTAATTCCTCCGTTTTCCGCATTGCCTCTATGACCAAGAGCTTTGCAGGCATGGCCATCTTGAAGCTAAGAGATGAAGGGAAATTGCAACTGGATGATCCTGTAAGGAAATATATCCCGGAAACAGACAACATTATTCCTTTGACCGATGATACGCCCCCCGTTACTATCCGGAACCTGCTGACCCATACGGCAGGATTTCCGCAGGATGACCCCTGGGCAGATCGTCAGTTGGCGCTGACAGATAAAGCGTTTACCGACTTTCTCGAAAAGGGTGTATCGTTGTCCAATCCTCCCGGCATCAAATATGAATATTCCAACCTGGGATTTACCATGCTCGGCACCATCATCAACCGGGTTTCGGGTATGCATTATGAACAGTATATACAGGATAATATTCTCCGCCCCCTCGGCATGAAAAATACTTTTTGGGAATACAGTAAAGTGCCCGACCGGCAATTGGCGAAAGGATATCGCTGGGAGAATGGCGGCTGGCAGCAGCAGGAAATGTTGCATAGCGGCGCCTATGGCATGATGGGCGGCCTGATGACCAGCATAGAAGATTTTGTAAAATATATGCAGCTGCATATGGCTGCCTGGCCGGCCCGCAGCGGAGGAGATACCCTGGCAATGAAAAGAAGCAGCCTCAGGGAAATGCATTTTCCGGGGAGCATGATCAACCTTAACCCCGCCTTTAAAACACCGGACGGAGCAGCCTGCCCCAGGACCACCTCCTATAATTTCGGGTTGAGCTGGGCAAAGGATTGCCGGGGTGTTGTCCAGATCAGTCATACCGGCGGACTGCCGGGTTTTGGTTCCAACTGGATTTTCCTGCCGGAATATAACCTGGGCGTAGTTGCCTTTACCAATCATACCTATACAGGTCCCGCACTGCTGAACATACAGGTAGTGAATACGCTGCTGGCTGCAGCAGACCTGCAACCCATGAAAAGCGTTCCCTCTCCAGTTTTGCTGCAACGGCAAAAGGAGTTGACCGGTTTATTGCCTGACTGGAAAGATGCAGAAAATGCCGGTTTTTTTGCCGTGAATTTTTTCCGGGATTTCTTTATCGACTCTTTGCGAAAAGAAGCAAAAGACCTGTTTCAAAAAGCAGGAAGGATTGTCCGGGTAAAAGATATTGTCCCGGAAAACCAGCTAAGAGGCAGCTTTGTAATAGAAGGAGAATATACTGACATCGCTGTCTGGTTTTCCCTTTCCCCGCAAAATCCGGCGTTGATCCAGGATTACCAAATAAGGGAGCAACCCAAAAACAACCATTCCCGTAAATATGGTGTAAACGCTATCTCGACAACGGAAGCATACAGGAAGCTGGTAAACGATGATCCTGCGCAAGAGCTGGTAGACCTCAGTACCTGTATACCGGGTATACAACTGGATATACGGTATGCTACGGATAATAATTTTACCGGGAAGCAATTGTATCGCCAGCCCAAAGCGTACCTGAGAAAGCCGGTAGCAGACGCTTTAAAGGAGGTGCAAAAAGAGCTGAATAAAAAGGGACTGGGTCTGAAAATATATGATGCCTACCGCCCTTATGATGTGACGGTGCAATTTTATGAAATGTACCGCGACAGCGTATTCGTGGCTTCTCCTTTTAACGGCTCCCGCCACAACCGCGGCTGCACCGTTGACCTGTCTGTGATCAACCTGAAGACCGGCAAGGAGCTGGATATGCCCACTCCTTTTGATGATTTTACAGAAAAAGCGCATATAAATTACCGTGACCTTCCTGCACGCGTCATTAAGAACAGGGAGCTGTTGAAGCAGGTAATGCACAAGCATGGTTTCCGGGTGTATGCAGATGAGTGGTGGCACTACGACCACCAGGACTGGCGGAAATTCCCTGTGATGGATATACCGTTTGAGTTGTTGTGAAATCAGGGAGATTAAACAGGTGGAGCTAACCAAAAGTCCGTCATTACGATCGTGCCCTCAGGTAGGGAGAAGCGATCTATAACATATAAATTTGTGTGATTTTATGAGCTTGTTCGGGTCGTTCCTTCCCACCAATGACCTTACAGGATAAGTCGCAGGAAGTCAACAGCCTGTAAAAGGTTAATTGATAATATTCGGTATCCTGCGGGCTATTTACCAATTCAAACACACAAGTTATATAGGTGCAGCGCACCTCTATTTTTTTAGTAATTATAGAATAATCAGTATAATGAGCCGCCGCGCGGCGGAATATTGATTTGTTTCCGTAAATGTAAATGCCCGCCCGATTGAACATCGTTCGCCGACCTGAACTACCGACCGGCAGGCTGTCTTCTTTTTAACTCCAACCGCCCTGGTTTTTCTTTACTACGCGCAAGGACGATTCACCTCTTTTACTCAGCCACAGCTACTTCTTATCGCTGATCGCTACACCCACCCTGGAATCTGCACACCCATAGTACAGGAACCACTTGTTGTTATAAAAAACCATGCCTTCGATGAAGACGGTACCGGCAGCATATTGTCCTGTTTTTTCAAAAGACTCTGTCGGGTATAAAAAGGGTTTGTCCAGGCGGCTCAGCACTTTGGTGGGATCATTCTTATCAAAAAGCACCTGCCCTGCGCAATAGCTGTTGGCGGGATAGTCCGTATCCCCTTTTGTGCCGGCAGCATTCTTTCCGTTATAAAGTAATACAATACCCTGATCTGTGATCAATGCCGGCGGGCCACATTCTGTGAGATCACTGTCGAAATAACCCTTACGTGGTGCAATCAATTGTAGCAATTCATTGCTTTCGTTCAGCAGGGGCGTCCAGTTGACAAGGTCTTCCGAAGTGGCAGGGTTTACAAAATGCTCCCCCCAGTACATCAGGTATTTCCCGTTTACTTTTTCTATAACCTGCTTATTGTCTGACAGCCTGGTCACAATAGAAGCTGATTTAGCCGGGATATCTTTAAAGCGACCGTTCCAGGCAGACTTGAATGCCGGCCCGTGTTTGGTCCATTGGATCAGGTCTCTGGAAGTAGCAACACATAAACGGGGTGTTTCATGGTTCCAGGAAGTGTAGAGCATCACATAAGTGCCATCCTCTGTAACGGCTACACGAGGATCTTCACACCCGCCCGGCCAGTCATATTTTTTCTGATCATCATGACCGGGGTAAAAAACCGGCTCCGGCCGGATCGTCATAGTCAGCCCATCGGTTGTTTCAGCCAATCCTATCCGCGAAGTGTGGGCCCCGATCTTGTCGATGCCGGAAAAATCTTCCGCACGGAACAGCACCATTATTTTTCCATCCTTTACCACGGCTGCGGGATTGAAAGCAGCATTTTTCATCCAGTGAACGGTGTTGCCGGTCATGGGATCTTTAAAGGTTCGTGCACTATCCGGCTGGATCAGTGGCTGCGCCGGTATGGGACGAATGAAAGGTCCCAGGGCCCAGGAAGGCAAATCTACTTTTTGCTGGGTAAAGCCGGCTGATATAACCAGCAGGCAAAACAGCAGGGATATATAAATTTTTCTCATGAAAATAATTTAACATTATGTATATTTCAAATCCTCGCTTTGCGCAAGTTTCCGGGCGGTGTTCCCACCGTAACTGTCAACTTTAGGGATACAATCGGTAAAATACCCCGAAGGGGTTAAATTTGAATAGCCATCGGTATAACCGATGGTATCCAGGATTTACATTGAACCCCGAATGGGGTTCAACAAAAACTTCTACACGTTACTCCCCAACTTCGTTGGGGGCTACTCAAATTCAAGCCCTGCGGGCTTCACTTGCCGGTCATGGTGTCCCACCGACCGGTAGTGTACCCTACAGCCGGACGGACCCGCACCCACTGCGAAAAATTGAACTTTTTCACCGAAGGTAAAATGCACCCGCCCGCATCAACCCCGGATAATAACATATAATCTGCCATCACTTCGGTTACAGCATACTGGTATGCCTGTTATTTCAGCGTCCGGATCCTGATATTTTTATAATATACCTTATCGTCGTGATCCTGGATCATCAGCGGACCGGCGGTAACTTCTCCGAAACCTTTAAAATCCCTGAATTTGCTGCCTGCTACCAGCTTACGGAACGCTTCTGAGCCTCTTTCGAACGACAGCACCTTTTCGCCATTCAGAAAATGAACGACCTTATTGTCGGGGTACGCGATTATCCTTGCAGTATTCCACTCGCCAACGGGCTTAACAGCTCTCTTAGGCTTTTGTGCAGGGATGAGATCGTATAAAGATGCCAGTGTCCTGTTGCCGGCAATGCCATTTTTGGCATCCGGATGGTTTTCATCATCCAGTACCTGGTATTCCAACCCTACTACACTCTCTGTGCCTTCAGGCGTATATACAAAATATTTGAAGCCGCTGTTAGCGGTGTTGGTCAGCCGGAAATCAAAAGATACATCAAATGCGCTGTATGTGTCTTTGGTGATGATATCCCCTCCTTTGTTTTCTTTTACACCCATGTTGGGCACAACAGAGATCTCTCCGTTTTCAATCACCCATCCTTTGGCCGGGAACTCATCTCCCTTGCTGCTTTTCCATCCGTTGTTAGTCTTACCATCAAACAATAGTTTCCAGCCATTCTTCTCCTCTTCGGCGGTCAACCGGTTATCCAGCCTGTTGACAATATGTATATCTGCCGGAAACGGGGTGGGTTGTATATTCTCCGTTTGGATACTGATATTTTTCCAGACGATCCTGGTGCCAGGCGTTTGCTGATCGCTGATACTGTGCACCTGCAGCGCAATAAACCCGGTGGCATCCGCGGTATCTACCAGGAAGCTGGCTGGTATGTCATTCAGCCATGTTTTGATGGTATTGCCGATACACTCAATACGCACTTTGTTAAATTCTCCATGCTTAAACGCTGTTTGTGCAGTTGGGTTCAGGTCAAGCGGATAGAGCCAGCCACGACGTCCCTCGTCATATATCCCTCCTGTCCATGCGCGGGCAGCAGGATCCAGCTCATATTGATAACCCTGCACCCTGCCCTTTCCATCATTTGCCTGGGGGTTGTAGTTACTACGGAACTGTATACCCGAATTGGTAACCGTATCAGGTAACATTACTTCCAGCTCCAGCACAAAATCGCCATACATTTTTTCAGTTGTCAGAAAGCTATTGGGTGTTCCGGATACGGTAGTACCCACGATTGTACCATCCTCCACAGTATATACGGCTTCGCCGCCCATCTGCTTCCAGCCGGTGAGATCTTTACCATTGAACAACAAGGCTTCCCCTTTATTTTCGTTTGAGGAGCAACTGAATAAGCCAACGGAAACTGCTGCTAAGAAAGTAAATTTTAGATAATTCATCATATACAAGCGCTTAAGCTGCTAATATATTACATTTCACCTCTTTTCTCGCCAGAGGATACAGATATCTTGAAATTTACGAGAGTTCTCACGGATCTGCACAGACACTATCACAAAATCTGCGAATATCTGTACCATCTGTGAGAGTTATTCACCTAAGGCAGATCCTTCCTGCCTTCAGGATAAGAAATCAAGGGGCTTCGTGTATTGCATGAAACAGCGGGTAACGGGTTGCTCACCGATCATGCGGATCTACACAGATGCTACAACAATACCTGTGAGCACCTGTGCCATTTGCGAGCCACCAGCAAATAAATGATTATAATTATAATAGTATCTTAGACCTCCCTTAATCGAAATTCAAATGAAAATGCTGAAAACATTTTTTTGCATGGCAGGTAGCGCCATAATCATGACGAGCTGCAATGAAACAAAGGTTGAAAACGAACGCAGGCTGGTCTGGAGCGATGAATTTGACTATAGCGGGTTACCGGACAGTACAAAATGGGACTACGATGTCGGTGGACACGGATGGGGCAATAATGAAAAGCAGTTCTATACGGAAAAGCGCATGGATAACGCTGCTGTGGGAAACGGAATGTTAACGATCACTGCTGTGAAAGAACATTACGAAGGCTCTGATTATACCTCCGCACGGCTCATCAGCAAAAACAAAGGCGACTGGAAATACGGGCGGATCGAGGTAAAAGCAAAGCTGCCGAAGGGCACCGGCGTATGGCCGGCGATATGGATGCTGCCGACTGACTGGAAATATGGCGACTGGCCGGAAAGCGGTGAGATCGATATCATGGAGCATGTGGGCTATGAACCGGACTCCATCTATGGTACCGTGCATACGGCTGCCTATAATCATACCATCGGCACACAAAAAGGAAAAAGTATTTTTGCTGACAATGTTTCGGAAGCTTTTCACGTATATGCCCTGGAATGGACAAAGGATACCATTAATATCTATATGGATGACCACCTGTACTTTTCTTATCCCAACGAACAGAAAACATTCAGAGAGTGGCCGTTTGACCAGCGTTTCCATCTTTTACTGAATATCGCTGTAGGGGGCGACTGGGGCGGGCAGAAAGGCATTGACGACAACATCTTCCCGCAAACCATGCAGGTGGATTATGTGCGGGTATACGAGTAGGAAAACAGGTTATATCCCATATCGTTCCACGAACAGTTTTTCATGATGGCGCCAATGCCCGGCGATCATATAACCCAGGCTCAGCGGGGTAATGATATGATTGCTGGCGGTTCCCTGCTGCAACAGGTCCTTTTCACCCAGGTATTCAAACAGCAAAGCAGTCGATACCCGCATCAATGACATTTCCTCTTTCAGGCTTTCCAGCGTACGGTAACTGACGTCAACATTTAAAGCATATATTTCCTGGTCAAAACCCGGCAATGGCTGCGATTCGCCCCGCGCAATGCACATGGCCCGGTAGGCAAAAACACGTTCGGTATCAATGGTGTGCTGCAATGCCTGCTTTACGGTCCATTTGTCATCCGCATATGCGTAATCAGCCTTTTCTTCAGGAATAGTGTCGAGAAACTGTTCCAGTGAAGCAATAGAATCCTGCAGGACAAACCTGATATCATCCTCCGGCACAAGCGAAATATAAGTATCTGCGAACGGAGGATAAGATGTTGGAATGGGTCGCATCGACTGGTTTTTTAAAGATGAAGGAATATTCAAATATCGGTTATTCGGCGCAGTAAAAAAATATCATCCTGCTGTAAGGCATAGATAACCTGTTAAAATCCAGGGCATTCCTGTTCCCGTGTGCTTTAACTTCTGCCGGGAGTCGGATTTTATAAATCTGTTTACCTTTGCCGCGCTTAAATATTGGAATATAGTATGAAGTGTTTCCCGGAAACAGCGTTGGTACAATTGGAATTTGAGAAAGTAAAGGCATTGCTGGTCGCCCATTGCCAGGGAAGTTATGCCAAAGAAAAAGCGGGGAACCTGCGTATTCATACCCGCCTGGAATTTATAGCACCGGAGCTTCACCAGAGCCATGAATACAAAATGGTGATCCAAAACGGTATGCATTTCCCCGGCGACAGTGTTTTTAACCTGTCCAAAGAACTGCAACTGTTAGGCATACCCGGAGCGGTGTTAAACAGCGATCAGCTGGTGGAGATCCGTAAGCTGGCAGAGAGTGCCAAAAGTATCTTTGGCTGGTTCAACGAGGAGCGTCAACAGGCATATGCCTACCTTTACAAGGTAATAGCAGCTTCCTACTACGAAAAGCTGATCATACAACTGATAGATGAAGTAATTGATGATGCCGGCAATGTCAAAGATTCCGCTTCAAAAGAATTAACAGAAATAAGGATCAACCTCAGCCGTAAAAGAACAGAGCTCCGCCGGGTATTCGACAGGGTGGTTTCCAAATGGAGCAAAAGCGGTTATGTAGCAGATATAGAAGAGGGATTCCTGAACGGAAGACGCGTGGTGGCCATCTTTGCCGAATACAAACGACAGGTGAAGGGTATACTGCTGGGGGAAAGCGATACCCGTAAAACGGCATATGTAGAACCGGAGGAGACCATTGAGCTGAACAACGATGTATTTGACCTGGAGCATGAAGAAGGACGGGAAGTTTACCGCATATTGAAGGAGCTCACAGCACGACTGTCTGCCTACACCCGCTTACTGAGAGAATACCATGCCATTACGGGAGAATACGATTTCATCCGGGCAAAAGCAAAGCTGGCGCTGGATGTAGATGGTAATTACCCGGTGGTGCAGGATACAGCGGAGATCAACCTGATACAGGCTTATCATCCCTTGTTATTTTTATACAATAAAAAAGCCAGTAAACCTACCATCCCGGTCTCCATACATTTACATGAAAAGAACCGCATCCTGGTTATTTCAGGACCCAATGCGGGCGGTAAAACAGTGACGCTTAAAACGCTTGGATTGCTGCAGCTGATGCTGCAGTCGGGGTTGCTGATACCGGTGCACCCCGATTCAGTTTTAGGCATTTTCAAGCAACTGATGATCGATATTGGCGATACACAGAGCCTGGAGTTTGACCTGAGCACTTACAGCTCGCACCTGAAGAACATGAAGTACTTTATTGAAAATGCCAATGGACGTACCCTGTTTTTCATTGATGAGCTGGGCGGTGGCAGCGACCCGCACCTGGGAGGAGCTTTTGCCGAAGTGATACTGGAGGAGCTGGCAAAGAAAAGAGCCTTTGGCGTGGTAACGACCCATTACCTGAACCTGAAGATCATGGCCGGCAAAACCACAGGCATCATCAATGGCGCCATGGCGTTTGACGAAAAGAACCTGTTGCCCCAGTATAAGCTGATCGTCGGGAAACCGGGAAGCTCTTATACCTTTTCTATCGCAGAAAGGATCGGCTTACGCCCGGAGCTGATCAACAGGGCAAAAAAGCTGGTGGATGAAAATCATTTCCAGCTGGATAAATTATTGAACCGGGCGGAGCAGGATGTGCATAAGCTGGAGAAAAAAGAAAAAGAGCTGAATAACCTGCTGCGGGAAAATGAGAAGCTGAAAAAAGAAATGGAGCAGCTGATCAACAGGGAGAAACACCAGCAACAGGTGGAGCTTTTGAAGCATCAGAATAAGATCAGTGAAGAACGGATCGCTTACCTGAAAGATATGGAGCGGAAGCTGAAGCAGATCATCTTTGACTGGCGGCGTGCGGAAGACCAGGAGAACAAGAACGGGCTGATGAAACAAATGCATGCCTTGTTGTTCAAGCAAAAGGAAAAGCAGGTAAAGGAGAAACACCAGAAGAAATTTGATGCAAAATACATCGAGACCGGGGAAGAGATAAAGCCTGGTGTGAAGGTAAAGATGCTCCAGAATAACCAGGTAGGCGTCGTAAAAGAAATAAGGGATAAAAAGGTGATCGTTCAATTGGGCGTCATCCCCTTAACCGTTGATATCGGAAATGTGGTGGCCGTACAGGACCGCATTATAGAGCAGGATTAACCATTACCGGTTTCGGCAGGCACGTGGTATTTTTAATATGTATCATACCAGCGACCGGGAAAGGGCACCAGCTCCCTGACAACCTGGTGGTGGATATAAGACCAGGCGAGCGATTATGATGATTAATTTGAGCACAATTCAGAAGAAGATAACATGCCGGGTATATCCTGCGGACCAACACTTAGCTCTGAAGCTATAGTTTAATATCTTTAACAACACGGATGTCAAATGCTATATTTTAACTGGTTGAAAATAAATGTTATGAAGTTTACTTTTTTTCTTTTTGCCGGAATACTATGCTGTTCATTGGCTTTCGCCCAGGAGCCACCAAAGCTCATCATCCGTTCAGATGATATGGGTTTTTCGCATAGCGGTAACCTGGCATTGATCAAAACCTATAAAGAAGGTATAACCACTTCCATAGAAGTAATTGTGCCCGCCCCCTGGTTTCCGGAAGCGGTGAAACTGCTGGCAGAAAATCCGGGAGTGGATGTGGGCATACATCTCGCCATTACCAGTGAATGGGACAATGTAAAATGGAGGCCCGTCAGCGACTGTCCGTCCCTGAAAGATGCCGATGGTTATTTCTATCCGATGGTATGGCCCAATAAAAACTATCCAGGTCAGGCCATCAAAGATCATAAATGGACACTGGAAGACATAGAAAAAGAATTCAGGGCGCAGATAGAGCTGGCATTGAAAAAGATCCCGCG
Source organism: uncultured Chitinophagaceae bacterium (assembly GCA_934502905.1). Lineage (GTDB taxonomy): Bacteria > Bacteroidota > Bacteroidia > Chitinophagales > Chitinophagaceae > Agriterribacter. The sequence goes on along the minus strand of CAKSVK010000002.1, from coordinate 28,129 downwards.
GATCACCCATGTATCCGGGCATATGGGATGTACCCACCTGGATGATCAGGTAAAAGCGCTGACAGAGAAACTGGCAAAAGAATACGGCATTCATACAGATATGAATAAACACAACGTGGAGCAAACCAGCTATAAGGGTCCCAAACGGACAAGCACCGAAAAGAAGAAAAGTTTTATCGCGATGCTGGAGTCGCTGGAGAAAGGTAAAACCTATATGTTTGTGGATCATCCCGCATTTGACGATGCCGAAATGCGTGCCATTCATCATATCGGTTATGAAGATGTGGCGGAAGACCGGCAGGGCGTAACCGATGTGCTTACTGATCCGGACGTCAAAAAACTGATCAAAAGCAAACATATCCGGCTGATCAGCTACGCCGATCTGAAAGATTGATTACCGCATGCCTACCGGCTTCAAACCCAAACATATTCCAGGGATAAATCATCCGCCCCGGCGAACACGGAAATGATTACCGGGCACAACTTTTATGCTTTTAGTTCAAATTTGTTTAGAAGCCGGAACAAGGTTGTATGTAAGGCTGCCTCTTTGTTTGCAAAGGCTCCGGCTGTTTTTGTATCTTTAGGCAGGATGAATAAGATCAACAGAAAACAGGCGATACAGCTATTGACCGCATCCGGGCTCGGCATGATGGGGTTGACTGCGTTTGAAGCGCCTTCAAAAATGCTGAAAAGACCCATTCCTTCTTCCGGGGAGTTGCTACCGGTTGTTGGTATCGGATCCTGGTTGCAGTTTGACGTTGGAAACAATCATAAGGAAAAGCAGGTTTTAACTGAAGTGCTGCAGCAGGTGATCGCAGGCGGTGGTAAAATGATTGATAGTTCCCCTATGTATGGCAACGCGGAAGAAGTGATCGGCGAGCTCACCCAAAAGCTGCCGGCACCGGATGAGTTTTTCTATGCCACCAAGGTATGGACCAGCGGCAGGGAACAGGGCATCCGGCAGATGGAAGCTTCGCTGAAAAAGATGCAGAGAAAACAAATGGACCTGATGCAGATCCATAACCTTTCTGATTGGGAAACACAGCTTGCCACACTCACCGCATGGAAAAAGGAAGGAAAAATCCGTTACATCGGCATCACGCATTATACTACAGGCATGCATGCTTCCCTGCAAAAAATATTTGAAAAACACCCCATAGATTTCGTTCAGCTCAATTACTCCATCCTTACCCGAGACGCAGAAAAAAGTATCCTACCGGCGGCCAAAAACAAAGGTGTAGCCGTAATCATAAACGAACCCCTGGAGAAAGGAAGGCTTTTTGAAATGGTGAAGGGCAGGCAGTTGCCGGAATGGGCGAAAGAATATGATATCGGCAGTTGGGCACAGTATTTTCTGAAATATATTATATCCCACCCGGCTGTTAATTGTGTCATACCGGGTACCTCCAATCCCAGGCATGCTGCCGACAATATGATGGCCGGGCATGGCAGGATCCCGGATGAGACCGGCAGGCAAAAAATGGCACGCTTCCTTGAAAGTTTATAACCGGACTCTGTACATATTCAAACCCACGCACCATCAGAACAAACAAATCCATAACGCTGGTATCACTTCAGCTTGCCGGGCTGACTGTACTTGCCGCATCGACCAGTTTTTCAAAAAACGGGGTGGTTGCACTGCTGCTGTTACTGCTGTCTTTGGCATTGATGTTATGGTCAGTGGCCGTGATGGCAAAAGTGAAGCTGAGCGTTTTTCCGGAACCGGGTAAAAATACCCGTCTCATCACCGCGGGGCCATACCGGTGGATACGACACCCGATGTATACTTCTCTCCTGCTGGGAGGTGCCGGATTGTTGATAACGGATCCCGCCTGGTGGCGACTGATGGTATATGTTGCACTGGTTGTCGTACTGATCCTCAAGCTTCAGTACGAAGAACAACTGTTATCGGCAAAGTTCCCGGAATACAACCATTACAAAACCAGAAGCTACAGATTGATCCCTTTTATTGTTTAACGGAACTGCCTACCCCAATCTCAATAACGCTGCCGCTACCATTCCGGCTGTTTCTGTACGCAACCTGTTGTCGCCCAGCGTCACTGGTTCAAAGCCGTTTTCTAAAGCCATCTCTACCTCCGACGCTGTGAAATCTCCTTCCGGACCTATACAAATGATGCTACTGCCGGAAGGGGACTGCATCTTCTGCTTATTTGCATCCATACAATGGGCAATCCATTTTTTATCGGCGGCAGCCTGTGATACCCACTGTTTAAACTGTACGGGATCAGGCAATGCGGGTAGCCAATACTGCTGGCTCTGTATCATAGCGCTTACCAGTATATTCTTCATTCTGTCTGGCCGGAAATGCGTCTTTTCTGTCCTTTCACAAATTAAAGGGACGATGCAGGTGACGCCCATTTCCGTCACTTTTTCCAGGAACCACTCAAAACGTCCCGTATTCTTGATAAGAGAAATAGCAATAGTAACGGAAGGTTCCTGCTTTGTTATATGGGTTATATTTTCTACAGCAACCGTACATGTTTTTTTTCCCTGGTCCTGTATGGCAGCCGAAATCTTTTTTCCTTTACCGTTGGTTAACAGTAAAGCTTCCCCTTTTTTCATGCGTAATACCTGGTTGATATGCCTGGAAGCAGCTTCATCCAGCATAATGATATCGGTCGGTTCATCTGTCTCTGTATAAAACAATGGCACAGACATGGAAAAAATTTGCTGCAAATAAAATAAAGATTATTTATTTGTGACCCGGTTTTTTAAAAGTATTTGTTTTTTCGCCAGGATCAGCGCCAAAACAGCAGCCAGGGCAATTGCGGCAGCCCAGTACCAGGAAACCGTATGGGTGGTATGAACGTCTAAAGGCGCTGTATTTCCGGAAAGCACGACCGATGCCCAGTAATAGGGAAGCCTGTTTCTGCCGGACCCTTCATTTAATAATGAAATTTTTGCCTGCTGAAGCGCAACATCTTTGCTGAGTCCCTTTCCCAGGAAGTGATAGAACTTTTCGCTCAACCTATACATCACTTTATTATCTGCGGTCCACAATGTAGCAATAGTGGCCGGCACTCCCACAGCAGCAAAGCTGCGTGCGATACTGTTGATGCCCTCTCCTATGGATAATTCCCCGGCGCCCGTTTCACAGGCTGCCAGGAAAGCCAATCCTACCTGGGGATGGCTCCAGTACTGAAGTTCTGATACTCCAATGGCAGAATCGCTCAGATAGAGCTGCGGTTCGTAGTCGTTACCTGCCCGCGCATGCGCATACACATGCAGTAACCCGTAATCACCTGCGTGCTGCAGGAAAAAATTACGGCTTGCTTCTTTATACCGCATCAGTTTTGCATCAGAAAAGCTATTGGCGATGCTCTCCAGCGACTGAACCGAACCTGTAAGCGCAGTGAGAGAAGCTTCAGGTGAAAAGTTTTCAGGAGCGATACCAAGAAAGCCCTTGCCGGAGCCGGAAGTTAATTGCTGTAGCTTTATCAGGTACCTGGCAGAATAGGTATAGCTGAACAGGTAGTTGAACAACAAATATTTTTCTCCTTTTTCATCGTTGGTCAGCCCGTCCAGCGGTATAAAGTTCTGATCATGCGAAACAATAACTCTGCCCGGCGGAATATCCAGTGGCCTGATCATTTTTTGGTAAAAAAGATAAGCGAGCGCTGCATACTGTTTGTAATTGCTGTTCAGCAGCTGCCGGTTACGGCAAAGACCGGTAAACCGCTTCAGCGAGTCGACATACCCCGGAAAAGAAGTTTTTAAAAAGCGGGTATCCTTCGCCGTAACAAGTAATGCATATATGAGACTGTCTGTTTCAAAAAAGCTGAGATAACTCTGACCTTCCCCCAGCAGCTTTTGCCTTACATCCTGTATGGAAGGCACCTGATTGTTGTATTTATACTGGAAATAGACCGGAAACCTTACCGCCAGTTGCTGCCTGAAAAGAATCAGTCTTTCCTTTGCTGCCAGCAATTCATTAAGAAGCCTGTCATAGGATCTATCCTGTTGATTGATATCTTCCAACTGTGTTTCAAGCGTGGTAACGGCCAAACGCAGAAGCTGCTCCTGTTCAGCTTCTTTTTCCGGCAGGTAGGCCAACGAGCCCAGCTCATTCAATTTGTCGTTTAGCAAAACAGCCCTGCTTTTTTCCATGAAATAAAGAACAGCCGCAGAGTCGTTGGCCATGTAGGCTGTCTCAATGGCCATACGGTAGAAATTCCTCGTTTTGTTGCTCCAGAACAGCTTGGAGCTGACAGATGATTGCTGATAACGGAGCTGGTCAACCGAAAAGTCCGCGAGATAGAATGTTTCCAACGCCTGCCGGACCAAAACGGGATCTTTTGTTTCACCGGACTGCAGCATGGCAGCTTCCGCTTTATTGCTGAGCATTATAAACTGGAGATAGATATTCCTGCTGCTCTTAATACTTTCCCTGGATGGATTGGTCATATTCCCGAGAGATGTTCCCGATAATATCTCGAGCCCTTTCCGGCAAACCTCCAGTGACTGACCGTATCGCCCCAGGCGGTTGCAGGCATCGGCTATATTCAGGTAAATATTGGCCAGTATGATATCCATCTTGCTTCTGGTGGCAATTAATTCAGCCTTACGGTAGTATTCCAGCCCTTTGGAATATTGTCCCATTCCTTCACTGTAAAAGATGCCTATATCAGAAAGTTCGGCCGCTATGGCGGCTTCATCGCCAAATATTCTCCGGCATTGCAATGCTTTCTCATAATAAAAAGCGGCGCTGTCCTTCTCACCAGATTTCTCAGCAACCAATGCCCTGGTGCTGAAATAATCTCCCATCATGCTTTGGTCAGGCGCTGCCATTTCACGGAGTGCCCCGGCAATGTCTATATCCGCCTTTGCAGGTTGCACCCTGTTAAACTTTGCATGGGCAATAGCCCGTTCCATATACAATTTCATAAGTGTCCAGTCATCCGGTTCTTTCATGCTGTATATGCCGATGGTTGCTTCATCTATACTTTGCTGGTAGTCAGCCAGCCTGGAGAATGTCTGGGCCCGCAATAACCTGGCAACCGGGACATAAAAGGCATAACCGGAAAATTGTCCGGACAAAATGATAACTGTATCAAGCGCCTGCAGCGCTTCTTTATTGAAATGATGATCAAAGAAAAAAATACCCAGGTTGTTGTAACTGTTGATAGCAAAAGCGGGGGCTCCCTGTCCTCCCCCAAGGTTTATTTTAATGGACTCGCGTGTCAGCAGAACGGCGGATTGGAGGTCCTTCTTTGCATAATAGCGCCATACTCCTACCCGGTGAAGCAACCTGGCAAAAACAGAATCCCGGGGAAGGCCATTGGTCTCTGCCTCTTTCATCAGCCGCTCACCTCTTTCCAGCTTTGCCGGGAAACCATCCGTTTCATTTTCGATCTTCACCAACGCAGCCAACAAATCCCTGCTTTCCCTGATCTGTGCATTAAGCTGCACAGACAGGAGCAATAGCAGGATTGAAATGGCTGATCTTTTCAAAATAGCTCATTTTTAGTAAAGCGATGGCTTCAGCAACAGACCGTTCCTTATAGAGCCTGTCAGGTCGCTGCTGGTTGTGAGGAACCCGTCGTTTTTCATCCGTTGTAAAATATCATCCCGGTCAAACGGCGCATCAAACATCCCGTTCTTTATCAGCCAGAGCGCAACTTCCCGGGTCATTTTGGGCGTGGCAAACGATGACCCGTCAATATATTTATTTTCAAACGGATGCAGGAACATGCCATACCCGGCGCCGGAAATAGTGCTGTCTGCCAGCACCCCTACGGTTACATTGTTGACAGAATAGTTTTGCGTGTTGTTAACAGCGAGCATTCCCCCGGGCTCGTTCACGGTGGTAACACAAATTATATTCTTTAGCTTGCCGGATAAACTTCCCGGTAAAAAATAGTGACGATCGATATTTCTTAATTCCCCGGATGGAATACCAAAAGCTAAGGCACTGGCGTCTGCGCCCGGATCGGCATTGCCGGCGGCTGTTACCAGCAATATTCCCTTTTTAGTGAGCATTTCTTCTATATAATCTGTCAGCAGGTAAGGCGGAGTGGCATCGTAATAATAAAAGCCAAGACTGGCATTGATAATATCAACATCTGAATTAGCAGCAAAGGCGATCGCACACAAAAATTTAAACAGGCTGGAAGCGCCGGTATTGTCCAGCACCTTTACAGGAAGAATATCCAGTTCTGTCAGATACGGAACATGTACATACCCCGTAACGACCGTTCCATGCCTCGAAGGAACGTCATCCCGGATATTGTCTGTTCCCGCCACAACGTTCCAGCCATTTTGCCCTTCCACAATGCATGTGGCTGCTTCCCGGCTTATGGAAAGCGCCGGATCCAGACCGCTGTCGAAAATCGCAACGGTGATACGTTTATCATTAGTGCTCTTTATGGGAAACGGGGGAATCTTAAAATCAGAAGGTCTGAGCGCCTCCTTGTTAAATGGAAAACGTATATCAAAATTTAAAGAGTAATAAACCGTTTCTGTACCCGATGCCGACACCCTGGATTTTGAACCGCCCCTTACCGTTTCGCTCCCAAACAATTTAATTGCTTCACCAGACCATAACTCCAGTTGACCATCACAGCTTAAACATTTTTCAATATTTACAGGATCTGTATTTCCCGTGATCAACCTTATGGAATCCAGCAGGGATTGCCTCAGCGCCGGGCTTCCACCCCATATAACCATCTCATCATCTTTATGTGGCGGCACCACCTCCTTTTCGCCTGGCTTCCTGTCCGGAACCTTTTTACAGGCTGTATAGCTGAATATGCAAAAAAGCAGTAAGCATAGCAAATTGAATTTAGCTTTCATTTTTTGGTAATTATTAGGTGGTTAAAAATAATTGTGAAAACCGGGAGGCTTGTAAGAAAAGGATTAAAAAGAAGTGTGATTCAGCCAATCAGCGGCAACCGTATATCCTTCCAGTTTTTGCGCTACGACTTTTTGCAGTATCTCCCGTGCATGATTTCTGTCTCCGGGGCGATCGCGCTGCAATATAGCAATTGCTTTGTAAAAAAGTCCCGGGTTGCTGACCAGCTCATAGTTGGCCAGGCTTGTAAAATCCCGGATCGCCAGATCATAATCTTTGCGCATCAGGTAACTCAATCCCCTGTATTGTAAAGCATATACATCCGGGGGATCTTTTTCTGCCAACGCGCTAAAGATCAGAATTGCCTTGTTGTAATCACCGCCGTTATAACTGGATATTCCCTGTTCCAAATCACCGGTATCAGCAGACATACTGACGCCCAGGCTCTTCAGATTGTATGTAATATAATGATTTACCCGGTTTTGCGAACTTTTTTCTATTACCCATAATGTGAAAATGACAGCGGCAACACAGGCTGCTGCCAACATCAGCCATTTTTTTGCTGAAATATGCAGGATGCTAGGCACCGTGTCCGTTGCCTGCCGTTGCTGTTCCCGGAGGTGTTTCCATCGTTGTTTCTTCTCCTTATCTAACTGGTACTGAATACCTCCCCTGGCAGCCAGGTAGGAGGCTACTTCTTCCGCGAAATCTTCATCCGTTGCACAACGTTCTTCAAATACCCTCTTCTCTTCCGGCAAAAGTGCGTGGTTAAAATAATCATCCAGGTATGCGACGCCGGGTTTCATAATTTTTTATATTTTGTTTTATTTTTTCCCGTAGTTTATCCAGGCACCTGAGCCTGCTTGTTTTTGCGACATCTGCAGAATGATAGGTAAGATGCCTTGCAATATGCTTATCTGAAAAACCTTCTTCGTACAGCTTCAATATCTCCCGGCATTTCTCTCCCATTTCCCTTAAGCGAATGGCAATCAGCTCCCTGGCAGACCGGAGCATCATCCGTTCTATCATCCCCTTCACATTATCAGGCAGCACGCGGGACAATGTTTCTATATTCACCGAATGATTCACATTCTTTCTTTCATTTGCGTTTCGTCGTACCAGGTCTATACATTTGTTATGATATATCTGACGGAGATATGTTTTCAATGAGCTGCGCTCTTCGAATCTTCCTGAACGGATATTATAAATGACGGCAATAACTGCATCGGAGTAAGCGCTGAAACTATCATCCCTGTCCAGCCCAAACTTCATACCTCCTTCACGGATAAAGTAGTCATAGGTAAGATAAAGCTGATCTTCATATTGCCGGCGGCACAAGCCTTCGCTTCTTAATCCTTTAATTATACTGAAGTCGTCCATCTTTTCTTATTCCGGTAGTTGCGTAACGGAGACCGCTCAGCCGTTACAAAAACACTTGTGTACAGTCTCCGGATATATAATCCAGCCTGTATTAAAATGTTACCGTCGGATCGGGGTTTTTGATGTAAAGCGCCCGGACTTATACAACATCCTGCCTGTAGAGGCGCGTAAATACAGCTCTCCGGATCCCGGAAGAAAAGAGGATCCGTTTGCGTAGTATCGCAGGGCCGGCGAAACAATGCGGACCAAAGGCGGTAAGGTTCAATAATATCATGAGTGTTGCAAAAAGGTGCAATCCCAGGAATATGCCAATAAAAAGATGCATGCCGATGATAGCCGCCAGCCAAAGCTTTTTTGTCCGCTGCCAGAAAATGCCGACAGGGTAAAATGTTTCCACAAGCAGGGTGGTCCAGCAAAGTAATTTCGGCACTAACGGAAATGTGGCCATCCAGTCCATGTCCACAGTTTTAAACTGATCCTGCTGCAGGGCCATCCATATGGCATCTCCATTCCACCATTGCATGCCCATAGCTTTTTCCATGCCACAGGCAACATACATAATACACAAATGGAATTGTATCAAACGGACGCTGAGTGTGACAAGATACGGAGGCAAAGGTCTGCATGTTTTTAAGAGCGCATCTACAGACAGGCTTTGCCCCACTGGTAATACCATGCAATAAAATAAGGCGATGCGGGTAAAAGTTTCCACGCCATATGCGGTAAACTGACCCGTTGTAGAAATGATCAGGTGAAGCAGCCAGGCCATGATGGCCATGAGTCTTGTTTTGTATCCCACCGTCAACCCCGCCAGCGAGAGCAGGAATAAAACTGCTATGCCATACACCACGAAGTCAATGGATACACCCAAAGGCTCAAGCAAGAAATAGATATGGGAAAGCAGCGGGGTACAGGTAGTGGATAAGGCTTCGGTCACCTCCCAGGGAACCAGTCCTTTTTGTCCATACAGCCAGCTCCAGTCAGGTAAAAGGAAAGCTAACTGTACCAATGCAAAGCCTCCTACTGCCATCCTGAAATAACCCAGGGTAGACAAGGGAACATCTGCTGAAAAGAAATTTTTTATGGCAATACACTTTTTCATTTCCTGTTATTTATAGTAGTGGAATCTCTTGCAAAGTCGCGGTGAAACCAGAATCTCCACCTGCTTCTCTCTCCTCTCCGGTATTCAACCATATCCGGAATCTGCTGCACAACCATGGCTACCCGGATCGTATCCACATCCGGATACCTGTTGAACACAGCCTGCGCCAGACTGGTGGAAAAGGCCGGACCACCCTCCGGTAATGCCATATAACCGTATATGTTATTTACACGGTTTGCAAATTCAGGCGACCTGCCTTTCAGGTCCAGCACCACTTCATTCCCGTTATTGTCTTTGGTCAGGTAAATGGCATAGGGTTGATGAGAAATAGCGGGTGCAAAAAAGCTGAAAATATTGTTGCTGCCGGTATAGTTTCCAACAACAGCCAGCGCCTGGGTAACCGGGTTTTTTATGTTGCCCCATTTGGCAAAATGGCCTGCAAACAGCGCCACCATCACCAGGTGCATTGCAGCAAGAATAAAATAAATGATATGTTTTAACGGCATGATGCAGGTTTTTGAAAACGGAGGAACCAGTACAGGTACCGGTTCCTCCGTCAGGTATCTAATACATTACAGCTACGTTCTGGTCAATCGACCTGACCGCCAGGCCTCCGAAAGCCACCGGGTCAAATTTCTGCAGGCGCTCCCTGATCGCATCCAGGATAACCGGATCAAAACATCCCTTCAGGGTCGGCTTCAGTATCTCCCTCAGGTCCTGTCCCGGCTTAAGGATAATTTTGTTCAGATCCGCGGTGCCATAAAAGCTCCTTGTAAAATGACCTGCTGATTTGCCCGGGAGATTCAGTATTAAAAACTTCTCGAGACTCAGGTCCTTTGTCAGCTCATCGATCTTATCAGGTTGCGCATTCTTGTATTGGGCCAGGTGCTGTTCGTCTGCCAGGAAACCGCCGCCACCAAGGAAGTTGATAGTCTGCAGCGCACCGAACTGTCTGACATCTGCTTTTGCCAGTATATCCTTAATAGCATCCAGCCGGTGGATATCAATTGCCATATCCGGGCAGGTAGGTACGATCATTTTAGGTATTTTCCAGATCGGTACCTTGTCATAATTCAGGTTAAATCCCAGCTTTTTAGGGTCTGCAAAATGAAGAAAACTACCGTCGCCATAGGATGTACGTGATATTCCATGCTCGGGGTATGCTTTTTGAAAAGTAAGAGAATAATCACTGGATTTCAGATCTCTTAGAATTTCATCAATCCGGTCCCCTTTAAGGTTGAGCAAACCTTTGTTCCTGTAACTTTCATTTGAAAGCTGGTTGTCTTTAGGAAGCGTAGCTTCCTTGGAACAGCTTCCCAACAATAGCGTCACTGCTATGGCTGAAGCAGCGATAAAATGTAAACGTTTCATTTTTTTGATGTTTTGTGTTAAACAATAATGTTTGTTACTATTGGTCGGAGCAGGTAAAAAAAAGGAAACACCCAGGAATGATTTTTTTTAAATGATGGCACTGCCGGAAGATATGCCGGTGACAGAGGATGGTCACTTGTAAATCAGTTCTTGTGAAAGTTGCATACAAACGCGGACCCGGTAGCCCACCGCTCCTGCGCGTGCCCTCACGTGCAGTTCAAATGCAGATGGAATCCCATTAGTGGTGTCCGCCTATAATGACGCGGTCAGCAGCGTTTTTTTAATTTTAGCTCTCTGCTTTTTCTTACAGTTCCACAGATCTGCACAGGGGATAACAACAAAGGTCTGTGAACGTTTGTGCTATCTGCGAGAGAAGATTATGCAAGGCAGCCCCTTTCTCCGCGCCAATGACATGTCTGCAACAACCTGATCGCTAATTGTGATCCCGGATGAAACGAAGTGGTTCCGAACATTCGGGAGAGAGATCTGTTACAGCTTCATGAGCTCTCCCGCTCTACGGTTGGGATCGAGACGACGTTACAGGATGATGTCGTCCCCCAATTGATAGCTTGCTGATGATTGGTCCGGGTGGCAAATCAACGGTCCCATAACATCTGTTCTTCAGCCTATATTAATGCACACCCAACGCTGTATTCACAGCCGTTCTGAACTGGGTAAATATTTCATTGCCCTGCTCACCGGATGATTTTACGAGTAACAATGCAGCGTATTTGTTTTTCCTGTCTATGTACGGCCAGGTGCCGGTCAGCGAAGGACTGGTCACGACGGTACCATTACCCGAACCGTCTTCTTCCACCAGCCAGGCGCCAAAGCCGTAATGCCAGCCCTCTGTGCCTTTAGGGGTAAACCTGACAGGTAGTTCCGTGAATTGCGCTTTACACATTTCCGCCACAGACTCCTTGCTTAATACCTGCTTACCTTCAAACTGACCGTCATTCAGCAGCATCACCAGGAAGTTCATGTAGTCGTTGGCGGTAGTCTGTGCACCGGCGGAGGGATCTACAAACATGGTATTATAATCATAGAAAGATGTCGCCCGCATTTTCAGCGGACGGGTTACCTTTTCCTGGGCTACCCTGTCAAAGGTTTTCTTCGTAACGACCTCCATCATCCTGCCGGCAATGTTCATCCCCACTTGACTGTAGAAAAATTCCGTCTGGGGATTGGTCACAATTTCCCGCTTACTGGCAAAGTAGCCCATCTGCTCATCCAGCGATTCAAATTTTAAACGGGGCGCCAGCTTTCCTATACCGGTTTTTTCTCCTTCTACCCCCGTGGTATGGGTCAGGCAGTTTTTCAGCGTAATATACCCTTTCATATATTTGGCCAATATAGGAACATGTTGTGAGGTCTTATCTTCCAGGCCGATCTTCTTTTCATCTACCAGCGCCATAGCAGCCGCTGCCGTCAGCCACTGTCCGCTGGCTCCAACCGGTGTCTGCGTTCTGCCGTTAAGATCTTCGTTCGTTTCTTTCTTATACACCATTTTATCATCCTTCCATACCAGCACGATCACCTGCTTGCCCAATACCTTTTGATTTTTCTGCAGAAAATTGTCAACAGCGCTGAAATCGTACTGGGACCGGACGGGCTGTAAGATTAACAGGAAAATGGATAAGAGACTGAAATTCAGGCAGGTTATACCTATTTTATATGACATATTTTCCGCTTTAAGGCTTTGGACTACGATTTGCTTTAAAAGTTAAAGTTATTTGAAACAAAACAAAGGAAAACTTAAAAATATACATCAATGAATCTGAACAACTTTACGATAAAAGCCCAGGAAGCTATCGCCAAATCGCAGCAGATAGCCTTCAATAACGGCAATGCCAATATTGAAACTGAGCACATACTGGAATCATTGTTAAGCGATGAAGACTCCCCTATTGAATTTCTGCTGAAGAAAAACAATGTGAATATAAAATTCGTTGAGTCCAAACTGGATGAAAGCATTCATAAGTTACCCAAAGTGCAGGGTGGAGAACCGGCACAATCCATCAGCCGCGATGCCAACAACTCGATATTGAAAGCGGGATCGTTACTGAAAAATTTTGGCGATGAGTTTGTAAGCGTCGAACATTTGTTGCTGGCGCTGCTACAGGGAAATGACAATACTTCCAAAATTCTTAAAGATGCGGGATTGACCGAAAAAGGACTGGTAGCAGCTATAAAGGACCTGAGAAAAGGTTCTACCGTATCTTCTCAAACACATGAAACCCAGTTCAACACCCTTAACAAATACGCCAAGAACCTGAATGAGCTGGCCAAGCAGGGCAAGCTGGACCCGGTGATCGGCCGCGATGAAGAGATCAGGAGAACCCTGCACATCCTGTCACGCCGGAACAAGAATAACCCCATGCTGGTAGGTGAGCCGGGGGTAGGTAAAACCGCTATCGCGGAAGGACTGGCGATGCGCATTGTAAACGGTGATGTACCGGAGAACCTGAAATCGAAAGTAATTTATGCGCTGGATATGGGTCAGCTCATCGCCGGGGCAAAATATAAAGGTGAATTTGAAGAACGTTTGAAAGGTGTGGTAAATGAAGTAGCCAAGAGTGACGGGGAGATCATTTTGTTCATAGATGAGATCCACACCCTGGTAGGCGCCGGTGGTGGAGAAGGTGCGATGGATGCAGCAAATATATTGAAGCCTGCCTTGGCAAGAGGTGAGCTGAGAGCAATAGGCGCCACTACATTAAATGAATACCAGAAATATTTTGAAAAAGATAAAGCCCTGGAAAGAAGATTCCAGCGGGTATTGATAGATGAACCGAGCGTGGAAGATGCGGTGTCCATCCTGAGAGGAATCAAAGACAGGTATGAGACACACCACCATGTGCGCATCAAGGACGAGGCTATCATTGCCGCGGTGGAATTATCGCACCGTTACATAGCCGACAGGTTTTTGCCGGACAAAGCAATAGACCTGATCGACGAAAGCGCTGCCCGTCTTCGCCTGGAAATGAATTCCATGCCGGAAGAGCTGGATCAGCTGGAAAGACAGATCCGTCAACTGGAAATTGAAAGGGAAGCCATCAAGCGGGAGAATGATGATGCCAAATTGAAAGAGCTTGGAAAAGATATTTCCCTGCTGAGTGTACAACGGGATACGCTGAAGGCCAAATGGCAGCAGGAAAAAGAGCTGGTTGAAAAAATACAGGGTGCAAAAGCGAATATCGAAGTGCTGAAGCTGGAAGCAGAGAAAGCAGAGCGCAACGGGGACTACGGTAAAGTGGCAGAGATACGGTACGGGAAAGTAAAAGAGGAAGAAGAAAAGATCAGCTCCCTTACAAAAGAGCTGGATGAGGTAGCCCCGGAAAAAAGATTATTGAAAGAAGAGGTGGATGCGGAAGATATCGCTGAAGCCATCGCGAAATCCACCGGTATCCCGGTAAGCAAAATGTTGCAGAGTGAAAGGGAAAAGCTGTTGAACCTGGAAGATGAGCTGCATAAGCGCGTGGTAGGACAGGACGAAGCGATCACAGCCGTATCAGATGCCATCCGGCGTAGCCGGGCGGGTCTGCACGATCCTAAAAAGCCGATCGGCTCTTTCATCTTCCTGGGAACTACCGGTGTGGGTAAAACCGAGCTAGCAAAAGCACTGGCGGAATACCTCTTTGACGATGATACCATGATGACCCGGATAGATATGAGTGAGTACCAGGAAAAACATTCCGTGAGCAGGCTGGTAGGCGCACCTCCCGGTTACGTGGGATATGATGAAGGCGGACAGCTTACAGAAGCGGTTAGGCGCAAACCTTATAGCGTGGTGCTCCTGGATGAGATCGAAAAGGCACATCCCGATGTATTCAACATCCTGTTGCAGGTACTGGACGACGGAAGACTGACCGATAATAAAGGCCGGGTGGTGAACTTCAAAAATACCATCATTATTATGACCAGCAATATGGGTAGTAATGTGATCCAGGAAAACTTTGAGAATGTCACCGAGCGGAACATGGAAGAAGTGGTGGAAAAAACAAAGGTGGAAGTGATGGCGCTGCTGAAGCAGATCATCCGTCCGGAGTTTCTGAACCGTGTAGACGACATCATCATGTTCCAGCCGTTGATGAAAAACCAGATCAGGGGGATCATCAACATACAGTTGAACCAGTTAAAAGATCTCGTGGCTGTAAACGGCATCATGCTGGAATTTACAGACTATGCGATCGACTTCCTGGTGGAGAACGGTTACGATCCGCAGTTCGGGGCAAGACCATTGAAGCGGCTGATCCAAAAAGAGATCGTAAACCAGTTGAGTAAAAAGATACTCGCCGGCGATATTGATAAATCCCAGCCGGTGCTGGTAGATGTTTTCGACAATACGGTAGTGTTCAGAAATGAGCATACAAATGAGGAAGACAACAGCAGGAAGAAGTTACAGCAGCAGAAGTAATCGTTTCAACAATAAATCAATACAAAAGAGATCGTGTCAAATCGATATGGTCTCTTTTTGTTTCCGGCCATATTCTGGCGCAAGTGTTCCGAAGGCCACTTGTGCTCAGCTAATCCCTTTCTGATTCCATCAGGAATAAACCAATAGACTACTTTATCATAAAGCTGCCCTTGAGCTTCAGGCTGGTTGTGTCGTCCTTTTGTATGGAGGCAACCACGGCTATTTCATCCTGCTGTGTATTATAGGTAATCTCTGCAAACAGGTCTTTATTTCGGCGGGGATCAATAACAGATAAAAATTTGATATGGTCCGCCGCTTTTAATTGAAGGGATACACCCAGCGCCTGTTGCAGGACTTCTTTTATCATCTGTACCATGCAAACACCAGGTACTACCGGTTGCCCGGGAAAATGACCTTCAAAGATCCGGTGCTCCGGGTTCAGCTCCAGTTTTGCCTCCAGCTTTCCTTCCCCTTTATTCAACTCCTTTATATAAAAAAAATCATTCTGCAGCATGCTCATCCAGCTGTTTTAGTGCGATGGTAAAATTAAAATTAAAATGTTTGATACCGATCGTATCCGGCATATTGTTCGTGTAGGTGCCCAGGTAAGCCTCCATTACCTTTTTCCGGCTGCTGCCCCTTTCCATGCGCAACAAGGCGATGCAGGCGCTATCGGTGATATAATAATAGTGATCTTGCCCCTTTATGAATTCGTAATAATAGCCATCGTTTTTCTTTATCAGCGATGGTGGCAGGTGTATATGCTGCATTAAAATAAGCTCGAAATCTTTCCGCAGTGTCTTTATCAAGGATTTTCGGTTCATCTGGTCAACAATATGATATACTGTGAACGTATCCTCTTTAAAGCCGAAATCAAAGAATTTAAAGCCGGCTTCATTGGAAAAGACCATACGGGTGCTGCTGTCCGGCATTGTTTTGATGATCAGCAATCCGCTCAGGTGACGCCCTGCTACATCCACCTGGGTATTATAAATAATCCTTGAAAATGCCGGTTTAAAAGAGTGAATACAGTTGTCAGCGGGTGTACTGCGGGTACCCTTATACGCAGAGGAACATGCGGTGCCCAATAGCAGGCTAACGAACAGCAAATAACGCATCAGCCAGGTTTACATTTATTTCCCGGTTCATAAACCGGATGGTGGTATTGTCGCCGGAAGGCTCATACATTTCCACCTTTGAGACGGAGAGGCCTTTTTTATCAATGGTTATGTTGATATTGCGGAACATGCTTTTCAGGTTCTTTTCTACCGGTGTGAGCTCCGCGAGGTAACCGTTTGCCCCGGAAAATATCTTTACCGTAAAATCCCTGCTTTCCAAAGCGCCCCCGTTCACGCAGTCTACCATGATCCGGTTGATCTGCTGGAACAATTTATTTGATCTTGAGGATATCCTGTTTTCTTTTTTACTGTCCCTGATATATACATCCGTACCGTTCACGACCATCAGGTATTGAAACGGACTGGTGTATTCCATTCTTACCGCATTTTCCTTCCGGAACCAGAACTTGCCTTTGGAAGTGATCTTATCATCCAGCATGCTCAGGTTTTTCTCCTGGATAAAATCACTTTTAATACTGTTGATCTTCTGCGATGCTTCCCTGAACTGTGCTTTAAAAGCGGCGTCATCTTTCAGGGGACTGTACCCCGGGTATTGTGCCTGCACCGCAAGCGCAATGAAGACGATCATGCCTGCCAGAAATACCTTACGCATAGGGTTCTAAATTAAGCAATTTGTCCAAACGCACAATTTCATACCCCTTTTCCCTTGCGTGCTGTATGAACCTGGAAAGTATGTCCAGCGTGACTTTGCTGGTATCGTGAAACAAAATAACGGCTCCGGGTTTTAACGAAGCAGTAACTTTTTCATATAACTTCCGGGCATCTTTTGCTACCGTATCCATCGACCGGACACTCCACCCTACAGAAATAAAATTACCTTTTTGTATTGCTTTTTTCAGGTTGGGATTGGTGACGCCATAAGGCGGCCGGAAGAGCTTAGGTCTTACCCCTATGACCTTTTCCGTGGTATTGTTCATCAGCTCCAGGTCATCCGTCATTTTTTTCGAGGAGAAAAGATCAAACCACATATCGTGTGAGTAGCTGTGGTTGCCGATAATATGCCCTTCTTCGTGCAGGCGACGCACCAGTGCCTCATTTTCCTTTACCCGTTTGCCGATGCAGAAAAAAGCAGCTTTTACTTCATACTCCTTCAATATATTCAGTATCTCGGGGGTATAGGCCGGTGCAGGCCCGTCGTCAAAGCTGATAGCGATCTGCTTCAGGTCTGTCTGGGCGGAAGAAACCGTTTTGAGATAAAAATTGGAACGCAGGTTATAGCTTCCATAGAACAGCGCTACCGCATATAACAGCACCAGTAAGCCGAAGATGTAGTAGGGAAAGCTGTAAAAAAAATGAATACCGATCAACGCCAGCAACAAAACAACGAAGGCAACGGTTATGGTATTAAAGTTCAGCATACGGACAGCAGAAAGAGTGAATGATGGGTATGGTTAAAATGATTATAAACAAGAATATTTCCGGGTTTCTCACATCGGATTGCTGCATCTGCCGGCACAGTTCCCTTCTTCAATACATGACTGGCAAACCAAAGCGCAAAAGCAGTTGCAGTAGGATATTCCCCGCAATAGTGCTTGAACCTGAGAAAAGGAATGTTAGCAAAAATCCTGCTCCTCACCTGTTTGTATATTGAATCGTTTGTTGTATCGCCGTTATCGCCACATACCAGCAGATCAATTTCCCCGGGCGCAATATGATTGTTTTTTAGAAATAAAACAACTTGTTTTTCCACCTCATTTATACCAGCCGGCTTGTATAAGGTATGCAATCCGTTCAGCCGGGCATAATCGCCTGAATTACTTTCGCCCGATAAAATCAGGAAAGTTGCTCCTTCTCCATTCATCGTACCTTTTCCGCCTTCTTCATAGAGTGTTGTGGTAGTAGCATGGGTACGGTACTGTCCGAAACGGCGCAACAGGTTATGGCTGGTATCAGTGATTTCGTCTACACCGCCTACCAGTGCCGTTTTTGCATCGCCCTCTTTTATCCGTACCATCGCATCCAGCAATGCGCTTTCAAAAGAAAAGCCGCGATGAACATAGGTATTGTTATAATGGTGGCATTTCAGCAGCAAAGCGATCTGGGCAGCCACTGTATTGTGGGTAGACTGTATAAAGGAGGTCGGATTCAGAAGCTCTTCTTTGAACTCAATCATACGTTTCAGGAACGATTCCGTATCCGCCAGGCAGCCATAAGCTGTTCCTGTAATGATGGCATCCGGCATTGTTACTGTCGCCTCACGCAGACAATCACCGGCGGCTGTCACGCCCATCTTGATGATACGGCTCATACGACGGATCATCTTCGGGTCGATGGTTTCCGTATAATCCGGTTCTATGCAGCTCAGCCGGTCACCGGTATACACTGCAGGGGAAGATACCAACTGCTCAAAGCTGACCTGGGGCGATATGGCAGAAACAGCGCGGATATACATATCTACATTTTAGAAAATACCAGGGATGAACAATTTCCTCCAAACCCAAAGGAGTTGGACAATACATGACGGATCGCCTCCCCTTTGCGGAACCGGGTTTCCGGTGTAAAAGGCAGCTCAGGCATCGGTGTTTCCAGGCGAAGGTTGGGGTATACGATCCCGTACCGGATGGCCAGCACAGAAAATACAGCCTCCAGCGCCCCGCTGGCGCCGAGCGTATGACCGGTAAATGACTTTGTGGAGCTCATTTTGGGATACGCGCCTTCAAACAATCTTTTGATGGCGGTACCTTCCGCAATGTCGTTGTTGGCCGTGCCGGTTCCATGCAGGTTGATATAATCGATATCACCGGTGGTCAATCCGGCTTTCTCCAATGCACCTTTCATTGCCATATAGGATCCTGTCCCGTCCGGCGATGACGCCGTCTGATGATAGGCATCGTTGGCATTGCTGTACCCGGATAAAGCACAAAACGGCGGATGCGGTAGGGTTGCCGCTACCTCATCAGATACCAATACCACGTAACCAGCGCCTTCTCCCAGGTTCAGCCCCCTCCTGTGCTCGTCAAATGGCTGGCAATATTGTTTGTCCAGGATCATGAGTGTATTGAACCCGTTCAGTGTAAACCTTGTGAGGGAATCCACGCCGCCGGCCACTGCTATATCCAGGAAGCCCTGACGGATCAGTCTTGCCGCAAAAAAAATGGAGTTGGCGGATGAAGAGCAAGCCGTGCTGATGGTAGACAAATAATTTTTAATTCCCAACCGGTCTGCTGCCAGTTCGGTAGCGGCGCCGCATTCATGGTGCACCAGGTCGCGCAGTCTTCCTTTGGCAGGGTCCTGCATCCAGGCGGCATAGAAGTCTTCTGTTTTATCCATGCCACCGACTGTGTTGGCTGAAATAAATCCCGTCCGCCACCGCGACAGGTCCTTTAGTCCGGTAGCTTCCACCGCTTCCATAGCCGCAACAGCCGATAATAAAGCGGTACGGCTGATATGATCCGGCATACCGGCTTTATCAGCCAGTGCCGTATTGCTTAGCTTTACTTCTGCTACCGGCAGGTCGTGGACCGATTGCAGGTACCGGCGTTGCTGCATACCCGCTTCTTCTTTTTCAAAAGAAGCCAGGTGCTGGGAAATATTGTTACCGATAGCGGAGATAACACCGGCGCCGGCAATAGAAACGGGTGTAAACATCCTGGAGCTTAAATTGGGTAATCTGTTGCGCTTATGCAGTTTTTGCCTGGTGTTCCGTAATGTATTGCGCCATGGTTCTCACGGAACGAAACACGGTTTGTCCTTCTTCGGCATTCGCCAGCTTTATCTTATATTCCTGCTGCAGCAGCACGATCAGTTCAAGGGCATCTATGGAATCCAGTCCGAGCCCTTCTACAAACAAAGGCTGATCATCCCCGATGTCCTCCGGCTTTAAATCCTTCAGGTTCAATTGCTCGATGATCTGTCTTTTTAAATCAGCCATTAACTTGTCCATCAGTCAATTTATATATTTTATTAATATTACTGGTATTAAACATCATCCCGTTTGATGAAAGTTCTGCAAGATACAACACAGCTTTATAGCTTTCATCCAGTAATTCCACCCAGCCGAAAAGGCAGGCTTTTATCTTTTGACGGTTGAAAAGATCCGCTACAAAAAATTGTATAAATCCTGTGTCGAAATCTTCCGATATAAAAAAGGCATTTTCGCCCCTGAACCTGTGCCGGATGCTGATTTCACCGATCACAATATTAGGTAAAGTATACACAAATTGCGCCGGGCTGGGAATGTTTTTCACCGTTTCAAAGTAACCCAGGTCCGCGTCCAGGCTGGCGCTGGCATTGCTGAACACAATACCCACCTGGTCTGCACCCAGCGTCTCGGAGAGATTTCTCCCCTTTAGCAGCAGCTCAGCAGCCAGGAAGCCCAATTGCGCCAGGCGATCCATTTTATAGAATTTGGGATAATCTGTTTCAAAGTGCTTATAAGCAGCTACCAGGAAATCAGCCACCGGTAACGTAGATGAAAACACGGGCGCCTCATTGATCCATATTGTATCATTGTGGATACAGCAGGTTCCGGTTATGTGTACAGTGCCGTCTATGGTCGTTTATTTTAATTTGAAAGCTGCAAAAATATGTTTTTGGGGGCATTATTGGATGCGTTGCTGTTGCAAAATGCTATACATTTGAGTCCTTACAAAACACACTGCCATGTATTCCATTTCCCGCATGATCGTTTTTTTCTTTCTTTCTTTTCTCTTAGTGGTTCCGGCAGTTGCCCAAAAAGGCAAAACCAGATCCGGGATCAAAAAGCTCATGAAGAAATACCAGGCAGTAGGATTATCGGTTGCCGTTGTTAAAAACAATGAGATTGTATATAACCAGTCGTTTGGTAAAAAGAATATGGAGCGGAAAACAAAGATCAAGAACGATGATGTATTCCGCATCGCTTCTATATCCAAATCATTTTCCGCCACTGCCATCCAGCAGCTGGCGGAAGCCGGCAAGCTTTCACTGGATGATGACGTCAGTAAGCTGATCGGGTTCGAGGTGCGTAACCCGAAGTTCCCGGACCAGATCATTACATTAAAAATGTTATTATCCCATACCTCCAGCCTCAACGACAGCGAGGGCTATTTTACACTCGATGTCATCAATCCTGCAAGAGCAAAAAATGCGGCCGGCTGCTACAGCGATTATGCGCCGGGAACAGAATACCGGTATTGCAACCTGAACTTTAATATGGTGGGGACCATTATTGAACGGTACAGCGGTGAGCGGTTTGACCAATACATTGTGCACCACATTTTAAAGCCGCTGGGGATCTACGGAGGATACTGCATTGACTCTCTCGATGCAAACAGGTTCGTAACCCTGTATGAATACGACTCTACCTCGGGCGCCTATGTTGCCCAGGAAAATGCTTACCATCCCCGCCGGGAAGAGATCAGCCATTATGTAATGGGGTACAGCACACCTATCTTCTCCCCTACCGGCGGTATGAAGATTTCTGCCAAAGACCTGGCTACCTATATGACGATGCATATGAACTACGGTAGGTATCCGGGTGGCGCTATCATCAGTGAAGCCAGCGCCAGGGCAATGCAAACGCCTGTGAATGAAAAAAGCGGTTATGGACTGGCGTTACATACCTGCGATGAATACATACCCGGTAAAAAAATGATGGGACATACCGGATCTGCGTATGGTCTGTACAGCAATATGGTGTTCAGCCCGGACGAAAAATTCGGGTTTGTGGTGATCACCAACGGCTGCAGCCCGGTATTCGAAGATGACCGCTGGAGCGAATTATTGCTATCCGCAGCAAGACTGCTGTACAAGAACTGGGTGGAATAAGACCTGTCTTTGTGTCTTTAATTCCTGATCAAAACGCGGCTTTGATACTAATACCCTGCCGGCCCACCTGCGAGGTTATGGTACATCGAAAATGGTAGGTTCTCCCATAGGACATATAAAAAACAAACTAACGATTATACATACACGATAATAAAATTATTTCTTCAGAAAATAAAAATGTCCGTCTTCCGCTCCTATCAGTAATCCTTTAACGTGTGGTCCCCAGTTCACCGGCGTGGGACTGGTATCATGGCCGGCCAGTATCTCCGTACTGACAGGTCCGGTTTCCTCAAAATACCATTTCCCGCTTTTTTGCCCGCGGTTCAATAAAACAGAAGCATTCACACTGTTGATGATCAGGTCGGGCAAGCCGTCCCTGTTCCAGTCCGTAAGGGTAAACTTCCTGCGACCGCTGCCGCCGTTGAGACGGGTATTCAGCTTCAAGGTGCCGACACTGTCTGTGACAACCTTGTGGTTCGCATCAAAAGCCGAAGCTTTGCTGCCATAGAAAATTCTTTTACCGGGCAGCAATACCAGTTCCCCCTTCTTTTTTATACGTTCAAAAAAGCTGAGGTATCCTTCATGATCCAGCATCACCAGGTCCATCAGCCCATCCTTATTCCAATCAATAGCAAAAGGAGTAGTACGCCATTGCGGCACCAGCTCATCCGCACCGGGCTTCCACCAGTTCCAGGCGGGACTCGAAGGCTTTCGACCCTGCCAGTCTACTTTCACCGGCTGTTTTGCACCTAATAACGGATTTCCTTTTTTACCTGTATTCTTAAACCATTCTACCCTGCCCCAGATAGAATTTACGATGATATCTTTCAAGCCATCACCATCCCAGTCTGCTACCGATAAGGTAGTGTAGCCCCATTTGGCTTCTGCCGGTCCCTGGATGGAACCGTTGTCGCCGGCCTGGATCCTGATGGCTTTTTCCTCACTCTCCAGCAGCACGGGTGCCGCCCAGCGAGGCCTGCCGTTCAGCATCCCCAGGTTCTCGATGAATGCAATATATCCCGCGGAATTACCGGTGACGATATCTTCGTCGCCGTCCTCATCCCAGTCTACGCTCACCGGTGTCACCAATGCGCCAAACTTAAGGTTGGCCGCTTTTTGCTTTAAATACACGGGCGAAGCAAACACCGGCATATTGTTTTTCACCGTACCGGTATTTCTGACAAATGCCACCCTTCCGTCTTCGTCGCCTACAATGAGGTCCACATGACCATCACGGTCAAAGTCTGCTCCTACAGGCACGATCATCTGGAGATCCATTTTTACAATGCCTGCTTCATTGGCCAGTAACCTGCCGGGCGCATACACCGGCTTTTCACGGGTGCCGGTATTTTCAAACCAGGTGAATTTATCCAGGAACTCGCCGCAGATCAGGTCCAGGTCGCCATCGCCGTCAAAGTCTGCAAAGGAAGGTGAGGGTGAGCCAAACACATCTATGTCCTTACCACCCGCCTGTATCCTGCCCCGGTTCACATAGTTCCCCTCTTTGTTTTCTATCAGGTATACATATCCGTGAAGCGGACCATTCGTCCATACGCCACTGTTATTATATGCATTGTCCCAGCCATACGCCGTCCAGTCATCTGCCCCTACCACAATATCTGCATCCCCATCCCCGTCGTAATCCACCAGCTTCCATTGGTTGAACCTCGGTTCCTTTACCAGGTCTTTTAATACTTCCTGCACAGGAAAAAGACTGTCCCGTTCTTTACCCAGGGCAGCTTTAAAATTTACCAGTTCATTTCCCGGCAGCAGAAACCTGGGCTGATCATTGATATAGGATACCTGGATATGCCGCATGCCGTCAGTGAGCCGTATGCCCGGTGCAAATAAAGGATCGGTTCCGCCGGTAAGGTTTTGGAAATAATATACGCCATGATAAGGTTTGTCGTGGCAGGATACCAGCAGATCCATATCGCCATCTCCATCGTAATCCATAGGTAAGGGTGTGGCCCAAAGTCCTACCCCGAGATCTACCACCAGGTCCGGATTATTATATTGTATCCGCTCAAACCCGTCGCCGGATTGCGAAAAAGCATTCAATCCTATCAGCACCATCGCTACTGTGCACCTGATATTCAGCTCCATGATATTATTAATTAAATAACTAAACGGAAGGGAGACGTTTGCGGATCCATTATACTCAGTTTTCCGTTATGCAATGGGCGACCTGTGTCAACGATACATACAGCATGAAGTGATTGTTATCATTAAATCCCGCTAATCAGCGGGTAATAATATTTTATCAATGGCCGTTACTGCACCCTTACGATCCTCATTGGTCTGCCCCTGCAGCTTTTGTTTTGCCTTCTGTAAAATGTCCTTCACGTTTTTGTCCTTCATTACACCTATTCTTTGGATAGTAAATATCAGCAGGTTCGGCAGCCTTGACTCCAGGGCGATATCCATAGCTTTTGCCGGATCGAGCTCAGCCAGCGGTTCCAACGCATACCAAACCAGAAACGGCATATTGGCATCCTGTGCGTCCTGCTCTTTTACAGACAGGTTTTTCACGATGGTCCAGGTTTGGGCAGGGTCCATTCTTTGCGCTGCTGATGCTATATACAATCTCACCAATGCCGAAGTGTCCCTTGCAGATAATGTTTCCAGTTGCTTTTGTGCTGCTGCCGATATTACTTTTCCTTCTGCCAGCAACTGGACAGCCCAGGACCGCAGGTACTCGTCCGCGTTATTCGTCAGGTCTGTAAGCTGTTGTTCACTTACACCATTCGTTGCATGCAATGTCCATAGCGCCCGCAGCTTACGCGTGATATCCCGGTTTTCATTCAGGATCTTCCACAGTGCCTGGTGCACATCCTCTCCCGGATTTCGCTCCTGCAGCAGGCGACGGGCATGCCGTACATAAAATTCATTCTCATGTAACTGCAGCTCCACCAGTTCCGCATTTGTTTTTTTGGACAGATCAACCGGTGTCCATTTATCATCTTTATGGGAGATCCTGAAGATACGACCCAGTGTTTTATTATGCACCGCCGGGTTCGGGTTATGACACTGGTTCTGATCATACCAGTCGTTTACATATACCGATCCGCTGGGTCCGATCTGGAAATTAAGCCATAGTGACCAGGCGTCGTTTCTCAGGATGAAATCTTTGCCATGGCTCGCTGTATATCCAGAACCGGATCGTTTAATGATATCCGTATTTACCCGGTGACCGTGCAGGTTATTCATCATCAGGGCATTCCTGTCCAGTCCCCAGCTTTTATTTCCCATGTAAAACATAGCGCCTGCATGCGCATGTCCGCCACCCGCCGAGGCTGAGCGGAAGTTGCCCGCATGCGGGCCGGCATTTCCTACCCAATGCACGTGGTCTGCTATGGTTTTGATATCCTCGTAGGTATATGTATTAAAATGTTGCCCACCCTGTCGGAAATACCGTCCGCCCTGGATCATATGATAAAGGTGCGGTATTACACAGGCTGTAATGAATGCATGCCCGTAATCGTTGAAGTCCAGTCCCCAGGGGTTGCTGGTGCCATGCGCGAATACCTCGAACGTATGCCTGGTGGGATGATAACGCCATACGCCTGCGTTTAGCCCTACCCGTTCGTTATCGGGCGTTCCCGGCTTACCCACCCTGGAATGCGTGAACACGCCATGTGTGCCATACAGCCAGCCATCCGGCCCCCATTTAAAGGAATTCATGGTTTCATGCGTATCCTCATACCCCCATCCATCCAACAATACCTGTGGCTTACCTGCCGGCTTATCACCTGACTGGTCTATCGGGATGAACATAAAGTAAGGAGCCGCGCCTATCCATACACCGCCAAAGCCCCACTCAATACCGCTCACGAGGTTGAGCCCGTCTATAAAAAGTTTCTTGCTATCCAGCGAACCGTTGCCATCGGTATCCTCGAAGATCAGGATGCGGTCTTTTCCTTTGCCTTCTTCAGCCCGGACAGGATAGGTCTGGGATTCTACCACCCAAAGCCGCCCCCTGTCATCTAACGTAAATGCGATTGGCTTTACAATATCAGGTTCCGCGGCACCAAGCTGAACAGAGAATCCCCCGGGTACAGTCATTGCTTTTACTGCTTCCGGACCAGACAATCCTGCATGTGGAATGACGTCCCGTGCCGGCACTATCACAATGTCTTCCGGCCTCAGCTCATTCTGGTATTTGGGTCTTTCTTTATGAAAACGGAAATTGTCGAAAGAGATATGCGCCCAGACATTATCGCCGATATAATGTATTTCCGGTGTTTTACCGTTGTCTTCATCCACTATCCTTATGTACATTTTTTTACCGAGATAAGGGGTCAGGTCCACTACCACCGGGCGGAAGACAGCCTGCCTGGTTCCGCGGATATGACCTTCCGTTACCGGACCCGATATGCTGAAGAATGGTTTGGCAGAATCTTCCAGTATCAGTTCCACCCTAGTACTGCCCAGGGCGCCACCGGCTACTTTAAAGGTAGCCCAGGGATGCGTAATCTCAAATGCTTCAGAAGTAAGGGTTCCTTTCAACTGATAGTTGGCTGTGCCACCGCTGCTGACGTAATAGTCGCCGTCCTGGCCGATCAGCAAAGAATCCGGGTACAATGGTGCAGGATCGAAGGCAACAGACCTAGTATTAAATGCTTCCCCGCCGGCTTTCCAGTCCTGCAGGTCCCCTCTTTCAAAACCGAGGTTCAAAGGTCTGCCGTTTTTACGGGGCGATATGCCCATATCCGCAGCAGCGATTTCAAAGCTTTCCACGATCTCAAAACGGCCGTTCATGATCTGCTTATGTCCGGGAATGCTGCAGAAATATACATCATCCTCTACCGCCTCCACTACAATGCTGGTTGTATCTCCCTGCTGCACGATCGGAATGCTTTTTACACCAGCCTTTTCAAAAACAATGTCATGCGACATCAGCTCCCCGTTGATCAGCCGTATCCGTACTCTTTCCCCTTTTTTGGCACGCAAAACCGGGTTACGTATTCCGTCTATATCACCTCCTATGCCCGTATAGCCTGTCATCTTCGAATCCAGCACATATTCCCTGTCTATTTTGGCTGACTCTTTTTCAGGTGCTGATGAAGGAGGGGTACAATTACCGGCAACAATCGTTGCTATGGCTGCTATCAAAATATTTCCGAAGCGAAATGATCTCATACAAAAAGCAAATTAATTTTATTTTTAGTAATAGGCTACTGGTAATTAAACAAGTCAAAAAAGCGTGCTCATATAGGTCATGCAGCATTACAATTGTTTAATGCTGCATAGAAAGAAACAGAACCAACTAATTTAAACAGAAAAAACCAATTCTATTCATATTCTCTTCACTTCAAACAACATTCTTTTTAACTCCCCGCTCCATCATACAAAACATACAGGGGTGAGATTATCTCAATTACGGAGCTCAAAACCAGGAAAATGAAAAAATAAATTTCACTATGCAAAAAGACTGCACACCAGGCTTTCAGTTTTACAGCATCAACCGATACATAGCTCTTTTATTATATTATAGTACCGGAAACAGTACTTCAAAAGCTTGCTTGACGGCAAGATGGAAACAGGCATGTTGACAGCAAACCGGATGTGTGCATTAAAATGCACCATAGTGCAGCGGTAGTAACCTGCTGTATGCTGTTGCATCAATATGGGGTTTCCAACACCAACCGTGTGTCAGGGGTTCGACTCCCCTTTCCGCTTCCAGCGGAATAGCTCAGTGGATAGAGCAACGGCTATTTTGCGCAGGTTCGAATCCTGCTCCGGCTACTAAACAGGACAAATGAAATTTATTTTCGTTTGTCCTGTTCTTATTTTGGAGTAATCCGTTGTTTATCTGAAAGATATAGTTTGCGATTATGTTTATTCGGGCGGTTCGATACGTTTTTCCGTCAAACTCCAACTTTTCGGGGAATATCGAACCAATTATAGCTCTCTTTGTTTGGATTTCGCCCTCGCTGTACAGTTTCGGGATATTTACGATACTCTGTAAAGCCCTGTCCAAAGTCTTGTCGATATTGATGCTCTTAGTGTCCGAACCATCTTTGCTCAACTGTTCTTCCAGACTTTCAATTCGTGTCTTACATTCATCTTTGATTTCGAGGTATTCCTCATCATCAATAATTTCAGATAACAGTTTGTTGCGTGCTACTGATAACCTTGCATTTAGTTTATCTATTTCC
>CAKSVK010000001.1 GCA_934502905.1 uncultured Chitinophagaceae bacterium | reverse complement strand
TATGACAGGGTAAACGCTACCCTTTCCGCCAACGGCAAATTCGGAAAACGGTTAAGGGTGGATGCTAAAGTAATGTACACCAACGAAAAAGTGAAAAACCGCCCCGGTCTTTCCGATGCACCCGGTAACGGAATCTATACCACCTGGTTTATTCCCAATAATATTGATATAAGAAGCATGATCGGCGACCCCAACAAGCCGGGTGCTGTACCTTCGCTGGCATTACAGGAAGAAATGGGTATTACAGTATCCGACGGGAAAAAGCCGGGACAGGAATACCCGTTCTCACCGGATATATACATCAATAATCCTTACTGGGTAGCCTACCAGTTCACTAATTCGGATGTAAGGAACAAGGTCATAGCATCGGGTCTGGCCAGGTACGACTTCACCGACTACCTGTATGCACAGGCCAGGATCGGTTATGATTTTTCTATAAAAAGAGGAAGGTTTTCAACACCGGAAGGCACGGCTTACAGGATGGGTGGAGAGTTATCTGAATATGCCACCCAGGTAAGCGAGCTGAATATTGAAGGCATGATAGGGTTCAATAAAAAGTGGGGAAAGTTCGGTGTAAACGCTTTTGCCGGTGGCAACCAGATGCGGAGCATGTGGGAGAACCTGAACCTGAGAGGTACTGGATTCAACACACCTTTCCTGGATAATATCTCCAACGCAAGGGGAAAGACATATGGTTATGATTTCGCAAGATCAGGCATCAACTCCCTGTTCGGCTCTGCTGAGCTATCGTATAACGATTACCTGTTCTTGACTGCTACAGCCCGGCAGGACTGGTTTTCGGTATTAAACCCTGAAACCAATTCTATTTTTTATCCTTCCGTGGGAGGTAGCTTTGTATTCAGCGAAGCCTTCGGGGATTTGCCACAATGGCTCAGCTTTGGTAAAGTAAGGGCATCCTGGGCACAGGTAGGTAATGTAGGCTCTGTTGGCGCTTATTCTACGATCGTAAGCTACCTGTCTGACCAAACGCATGTAAATGCCAATGGGCAAATAGTGCCGATGGGACGCCTGAACTCTCCGGATAACCTGCCCAATATCAACCTGGTTCCCTATACATCCACCGAAACCGAATTTGGTGCAGACCTGCGTTTTTTTAACAACCGGGTTGGACTGGATTTTACCTACTATGCACAAAAAACCACCAACGATATTTTGTATGCAAGGATCTCGGAAGCATCCGGCTATTCCAGTACCTCCGTCAACCTGGGTGAGATCCGCAACAGGGGTATTGAATTCCTCTTATCCGTTACGCCCTACAAAAGCAGGAACCTGACCTGGGATATGTCGCTGAACTTTGCCAAAAACAACAGTAAGGTGGTCAACCTGATAGAAGGTCAGAAACGGTTAGGCGTGGAAGATCCCAGGACTTATACTGCTGCTATTGAGCATATCGTGGGATATCCGTATGGCATGATCACCGGGTTCAAACAGAAAACAGATCCGACTACCGGTTTGCTGATGTTTGAGAGCGACGGATCACCCATCGCTACGGAAGAGTTCCATATAATAGGCAAAGGAGTACCCGATTTCACAGGAGGGCTTACCAACTCCCTCACCTGGAAAGGCATTAACCTCAGCTTCCTCGTAGATTTCAAATCGGGCGGCAATATTTTTTCAGGTACAAACGTACAGATCACCCAGGGCGGTTTTCATAAACAAACCCTGCTCGGAAGAGAAGGCGAAGCGCCACTCGTTGTTTCAGGATTGTTTGAGGATGCCCCGGGTTCGGGTAACTTCAAAGAAGAAACCAGGACACTTACCAAATGGTATGCATCTAATTACTGGAGAAAGCTGGGAGACAGGAGCGCTGACAGGTTTACCTACGATGCTTCTTTTATAAAGCTGAGGCAAATAACCCTGGGCTACAATCTTCCGGCAAGCCTGCTGGGTAAAACACCCATAAGAGGACTCATGGTCTCCCTGGTTGCCAGGAACCTGGCAATATTATACAAGAAGTCAGACAATATAGATCCTGAGTCAAGTTATACCAGCTCTAACGGACAGGGATTAGACCATTTTGGGTTCCCTGCAACACGTACGTACGGATTTAACCTGAGAATAACCTTCTAATAACCTAATTCGCATTATCATGAAACAGATACTATATCGATACATTATACTGTCGGCAGCGGTCTTCGCGATTGGCGGGTGTAATACCAAAGCGCTGCAGGACCTGAATATCAATCCCCAGTCGCAGGCAACCACCAACCTGAATTTTATGTTTACCTCGGCGCAGCTATATGTTGCCGGGGGGCAGGGAGAAGATCAGAACCGTACCCTGAACTGGCGGACCAACATCGGCATGTGTGCCTATGCCATCCAGCACCTGGCCTTCCTGAGCGATGGTATTGCGCCCGGGGATAAATACACAGAAAATTTTGAAAGCTCTTTTGTTCCCTTCCAGTATTTTTATACCAGCCCGCTTAAAAACTTTGGCGAAATATTATACCAGGTAGATTCGGGTTTTGCTAAAGGAGAGGATTATAATAACCTGAAGCAGGCTACGCGGATCATGAAGGCTTTCACTTTCCATCGCCTTACCGATTATTACGGCAGCATTCCCTATTTCGATGCATTAAAGAACCACGGAGAGAATATATTTTTTCCGAAATATGATAAGCAGAAAGACATATACCTGGACCTGCTGAAGGAGCTGGATGAAGCCACTGCTGCTTTTACCGCAGCCGCGCCGGATGGGTTTGCAGAAGGAGATATCTATTACAACGGAGATATTAATAAATGGAAACGCTGGGGATATTCGCTTATGCTGCGCCTGGCAATGCGCATCTCCAATGTGGATCCCGCTACAGCCAGCACTTATGTATCAAAAGCAGTAGCAGGCGGTGTATTTACCAGCAATGACGATAATGTGTTTGTTCCCATGGCAATAGACCCTATCCGCGGCATCAACCAGAATGGTACTTCCAGGTCTTTTATGCCCGGGGACGGCGGACAATCTACCATCCTGAGCAAAACACTGATAGACTTCCTGAAAGGAACTAATCCGAACGCTGCAGCAGATGATGATCCGAGGCTGATGATCCTCTCCGGTGGCATAGGCACCTGGGATGCTGAAGGTAGCTGGAACCCCACCAATACCGATCCTGTAGCCCAGAAAGGCATGCCCAACGGCAAGGACGAAACAATGTTGAAGATCATAGAAGGTGTGCCCGCAAATGCGCCTTTTAACCCCCATATCTATTATTCCAAGATCAACCCGAAGTTACTGGACCGTAATGAGCCCTATCCCCTGATGAACTACGGAGAGGTAGAGTTTTTACTGGCGGAAGCCGCTGAGAGAAGTATCGGCGGTCTCTCCCCGGCCGCTGCCAAATCCCACTACGAAAAGGGGGTGAAAGCCTCCATGCAGATGCTGGTAAAATATGACCCGTCCTTTGTAGTGACAGACGCGCAGGTAGCAACCTACCTCTCCACTTATCCTTACGGTGTAACCAAGCCGGCCCTGGAAATGATCGGAGAACAGTTATGGGTCAACCAGTTCCTGAACTGGTGGGAAGCATGGAGCAACTACAGGAGATCAGGCCTTCCGGCGCTGACCCCCACCAATTACCCGGGCAATATCACGAACGGCACTATTCCTGCAAGGTTGAATTACCCAACCTCCGAGGTAACCGGTAACCCGAATTATGGAGCCGGCGCTACTCAACCCAATGCATGGACGACCAAATTGTGGTGGGCAGGCGGTGCTGAATAACGGAACGCTGGGCAGGTCTTCCACCATCATTTGATAACAATACGAGACAGGAAATACCATTCAGCCAAAATTTCTCACTTAACCTCATATGATATCCGTAGCAGACCCGTATAACCGGGTTTGCTGCGACTATCATACAGGAATTACTTTTTCATTAATATTTCAACAATGAAGAAAATAATCAAAAGTAAAAAATAAGGGAGCGCCAGGTTCCTTGTTTAATATGGCGTATTTTATCCATTTAACCTATTATATTATTATTTTAGGATAAAATACTCCACAATTTGAGCAAGATCGCCATTTTTTTCACCAACTTATAGTAGTTACTTTGATTGATACAACGCTAGTGGATTGGAGTGGAACATAGTAGTATTATCGTATTATTCTTAAACCTTATAGTATAGCCAATCTTTTACAGCTTTAATTAATGACTTGACCTATGACGATAGTATTGATACATAAAAAAACAGAAAGAAAGCACCACTGGCAAAGAGACAATAAGCCAGGCACATATCGGCTTTTCCGGCAACCCTGATCATAAATATGCAGTTTATCGCAATAGGATTGGCGATAATAGCCAGTCATCAGCAATCCATACCAAAGTTTATCTATAGTATTTAAAACAAAACCATAAAAAGCATCAGATAACCTATAAAACAATTTCTGCCAATGAAGTAAACAACCTATTTAAAAAATTTAGAAAACTGCTGCATCAATTTTCTAAACCCGAATCGACACTTTTTTTAGATGCAAATCCATAAAAATCAAAACAAAAGTATGATATGAGAAAAAGCAATTTCACTAGCTGCTTACCTTTGGGAAACATAGTTGTGAAGCTATTATTCCCTTTGAATTTTCTATTTTTTTTAGTGCTTATCCCCTCCCTTCCTGGGCATGCCTTCGGCTTTCCTTCAAATAAAGAGACAAATAAAATTCTCAATGCTCCAACAGTTGAGAATATAAGTGGAAAGATCATAACACAGGATGGCACTCCGATACCCGGTGCATCTGTGATTGAAAAAGGCACCAGCAATGGTGTAACAACCGATCAGGAAGGTGATTTTTCGATAGCCGTAAAAGATAAATCATCTGTATTAGTCATTTCGGCCGTAGGCTTTCAGACAGAAGAAATAGCTGCTGTCAGCATACAAAATGGCATGGTAACGTTGGTTCCGAAACAGCAAGCCCTGGACGAGGTAGTAGTAGTAGGATATGGAACACAGGCAAGAAGAAACGTGACCGGCTCTGTAGCCACTGTAAAGGGTGATGAGCTGGTAAGATCTCCTGTTACTACATTAACAAACGCTTTGGTGGGAAGGCTTCCCGGCTTGCGTGCCGTTCAGCCGGGCGGTGAGCCTGGCTATGACGGAAGTAATATTGATATCAGGGGATTTGGAGCCGCTTTGCTGATCGTTGATGGCGTACCATCCGACTTTTCCCAGCTGGACCCCAACGAAATTGAGAGTTTCTCTGTGTTAAAAGATGCCTCTGCAGCCGTATATGGTTTCAGGGCGGCAAATGGCGTTATACTGGTGACCACCAAAAAAGGTAAAACAGGTCCTCCACAGATTGACTACAATACCTATTTCGGTACCCAGTCCATTACGAAATATCCGGAGCTGGCCGATGCAGCCCTGTTTGCAGAGCTGTCCAACGAAGGGGCTGTAAATACCTGGGTTAAAAACAACAATCCAACAACGGATTTAGTTTTCCCTTTTTCAAAAGAAACCCTGGAGCAATACAGGAACGGAACATTACCCAGCACCGATTGGTTTGATGCAACAATAAGAAAACACTCCCCCCAGCAATATCATAATGTGAATGTAAGAGGCGGTACTGAAAAGGTGCGTTACTTCTTCAATGTGGGATATACCAACCAGCAGGGTATGTGGAAAAGCGGAAGCACCAGCTACAAACGTTACAATATCAGAAGTAATATTGATGCACAAATTGCAAAAGGTATTACAGCCACATTGAACCTGGGCGCCCGCTTTGAGGACAGGGAGCGCCCCGGATCCCCCAAAGAAGTGCTGATGTCCGGCATCCTGCGGTCATACCCTACCTATCCTATATATGCCAATGACAACCCGGACTATTTTAAACCCAACAACAATAAGCACATGCACCCTGTTTTGTTGTCAGACAAAAATTATTCGGGGTACGAAACGGATGTAAACAGGAACTTTTCAGGCATAATGACCCTGCAATACGACCTGCCTTTTGTACAGGGGCTGAACCTGAAAGTGCAGTACTCCTATGAAAGCGATAATAAAAACATAAAGGAATACACAAAGAGGTATAACTTATACGAATATGACCCTGCTCTGGACGAATATATTGTTGATTACGTTGGTAACGACCCCACCCGCTTACGCATAATAAACACACAGGTTGACAAGCAAGTGCTGCAAGGCTCTGTTAACTATGCTAGGCAGTTCGGCGATCACAAGGTAGCTGCCTCCTATATTTTTGAAAGGCAGTCAGCAACCGGTACCGATCTTAGAGCTTACAGGGAGTTCCTGCTACAGAACCTGGATGAGTTGGTAGGCGCCCCAAAGGAGAATCAAGATAACAACGGAACTTCTTTTGACAGAGCCAGGATGGGGCATATCGGCAGGGTCAACTACGACTATTTAGGCAAATACCTGTTGGAATTTGGGTTCAGGTACGACGGCTCTTATAAATTTCGTTCCGATCGTCGTTTCGGCTTTTTCTCCAATGTTTCTGCGGGATGGCGCATCAGCGACGAGAACTTTCTCAAAGATGTATCTGCACTGGACGACCTGAAACTGCGTGCGTCCTGGGGTAAAGTGGGCGATGATGGCGGAGATGATTACTGGGTAGCCAATTACATTTGGCCCTTCCAGTATTTAACAGGATATGACTACCCGTATGGAAGCTATATTTTCGGTAATAATTTTATCCCAGGCCTCATAGACAGGGGGTTAGCAAACCCCAGACTCACCTGGTATAACTCTACTACCACCAATATTGGTGTAGATGTCACCCTGCTCAAGGGACTGATAGGTATGAACCTGGACGTATTTTACCGCGAACGTACAGGATTACTTGCCATGCGTTATGGAAGCCTCCCCAATACCTTCGGCGCCGAGCTCCCGCAGGAAAACCTGAACGGAGATAATACGAGGGGATTTGAGCTGGTATTACGACACCAGGGAAAAATAGGGGAGCTACATTACAGCGTATCTCCAAATCTTACCTGGTCAAGAACAAAAAATGCGTATCTGGAAAGAAGACCATCCAATAACGATCTGGACAACTGGCGCAGCAATGGTACTGACCGCTGGAGTAATTTATGGTGGGGATATGTAGCCACAGGGCAATTCCAGTCGCAGGACGAGATCAACAAGGCGCCGGTGCAGGATAACAACAGCAATAAAACCCTGTTGCCGGGAGACATCCGTTACCAGGATCTTAATAATGACGGTATCATTGATGGCAATGATGTAACGGTCATCGGCCGTGGCGATATCCCGGAAACTTTTTTCGGCTTAAACCTGGGTGCCTCTTACAAAGGATTCGATTTCTCTCTATTGTTGCAGGGCGCCACCAACTTTAATGCCTATTACAATGCTGAGCTGCAAAACCCCTTGTTTAATAATGCCAATTCGCTGGCCATGTTCGGCGACCGCTGGCATCGGGCAGACTTGTTTGACCCAAACAGCGAATGGATACCCGGTAAATATCCTTCTACAATAGTTTCAGGGGCCTCAAACAATCAACAAGTTTCCAGCTTCTGGCTGCAGGATGCCACCTATCTCAGGGTGAAAAACTTCGACCTGGGTTACACCCTCCCACGTCACCTGGTAAACAAGGCCACCCTCAGAAATGTGCGTATCTATATTTCAGGACAGAATATTTTCACTTTCGATAAAATCAAATTCATCGATCCTGAAGCAGAGGGCGGCAGGAGCCGGGGCACCTATTACCCCCAGCAAAAGGTTTGGACGATTGGAGCGAACATCGGGTTCTAAATGTACACAAAAGAAAAAATATTGAAATGAAAAATAAATATTATATAATATGTTTTCTAGCATTCCTGCTGGGATCTTCTTCCTGTAATAAAGATGTTCTGGAAAAACGACCCAGGAATCTTGTATCAGAACTGGATGCTTATGGTAGCGAGGACGGATTGATAGCGCTTACCGTTACGCTGTACAACGACCTGCAAACAGAAGACCTGGACTTTACCGTGGCAACGGAAGCCGGTTTCCCTGCCACCACTACAGACGAGGCAGTCCGCTCTTACCCCTGGGGTTCCATTAATAACCCGGTGATGGGTAACTGGTACAGTAATAATGATATTAACTCGCCTTATACTACCTGGCAGTATAAGGCAATAAGACGTGTTAATGACTTCATCAGTAAGATGGAAAATGCTACGGTAAGCGAAGAATTGAAAAAACGCTATCTGGCCGAAGGCAGGTTCATTCGTGCATTCCATTATTTTTCGATGGTGAAAAGATATGGCGGTGTGCCGTTGATAAAAGAAGCACAGGACGTTTCGGAAAAGATCGAGGATTTGGCAGTACAGCGCAATAAAGAGCATGAGATATATGATTTCATAGCTTCCGAGCTGGACCTGGCCGCCCAGGATCTGCCTGAAGCTTACAACGGACCAAACGATGGTTCTAAAAAATACAGACTAACTAAACACGCAGCGCTGGCGCTGAAGAGCCGGGCCATGTTGTACGCTGCATCCAGCGCAAAATATGCACCGGTTCAACTGGATGGTTTGGTAGGCATTCCCGACAATATGGCTGAAGGGTATTGGCAGGCGGCTTATGATGCAGCAAAGGAAATCATGAACTCAGGTGTACATTCATTGTATAACGGAGATGCAGATAAAGCAGCCAACTTTCAAAAGCTGTTTTTAACGCCGGATAACCCGGAAGCTATTTTCACCAAAGTGTATGCATCACCAGATAAAACACATAGCTTCGATTTTTACAATGCCCCCCAAAGCTTTAAAGTGGATTATGGCTGCGCTACCAACCCAACGCTGGAGTTGGTGGAGGCCTTTGAATATATCGATGGCAGCCCCGGCAAGCTAAAAGTAAATGATGCAGGCGGTAACCCGATCGTATACAGCAATCCCCGGGATATCTTTAAAGACAAAGATCCGCGTATGTTCGGCTCCATTCTCACTCCGTTCGATGACTGGCAGGGTGGTATTTTGGAAGTAAGAAGAGGCGTGATCAATGCAGGTGTGAAATACACAGCGGAAAATTTAAGTGATGGGTATCCTGAAACGGATTCACCTTTCAAAAGAGTAGGTAAAGACGGTCCATTAACAACCAACGACCCAACTAAAACCGGCTTCTATGTGAAAAAATTCATGGATCCGGTGAACAGGGTGAACCAGGGGCGGTCCACCACTCCGTGGATGATATTCCGGTATGGTGAGGTATTACTGAACTATGCTGAAGCGGCTTTTGAACTCAATAAACCAGACGATGCCCGTGATGCCATCAACCAGATCAGGGAACGCGCAGGTATAGCCGCCCGTGGCTCCATAAACCTTAATGCAATAAGACATGAACGTCGCGTGGAACTCGCGTTTGAAAATCACAGGTATTGGGACCTACGCAGATGGAGGACCGCATCCACCGTCCTGAGCAATACCCAGTTTCATGCCTTGTATCCCTGGATCATGTGGCAGAACGGCGTAAACCCCGCGGATATGAGCTATACATTCGAAGTGGCAAATGCACCAAAAGCAGCCCGCACTTTCCCGGAACAACTGTATTATGAGCCAGTTCCCCAGGGAAATCCGGTGTATGTTCAAAACCCATTGTATTAAAATCAAAAGTTCGAGAAAATGAATCGTATATTAAGTACTTGCGCTATACTGATTACCTGCTTGCTTTTTTCCTGTAAAAAAGATAATTACAAGGCGCCCGATGCGTCACTGAGCGGGAACATTATAGA
The DNA here is from genome assembly GCA_934502905.1 of uncultured Chitinophagaceae bacterium. GTDB lineage: Bacteria > Bacteroidota > Bacteroidia > Chitinophagales > Chitinophagaceae > Agriterribacter. Next base: position 67,649 of record CAKSVK010000001.1, on the reverse strand, counting down.
TGCGGTTACCGGTGCTTTGGTGCCGCAACAAACTTTAAACGGGGCAAAAATCCAGTTGTTTCAAACATCCTATTCAAACGCTCAGCCGGTCAACTCATCGGTTCACCCGGATGGCAGCTACAGTAACAGCTTTATTTTTAATGGTGATTATAAAATAGTAGCTGTAGGTCCGTTTGTATATGCGGACACCATTCAAACAACGATAAATGGAGCTACCACACAGGATATTAAAGTGCACCCTTACCTGGATGTTACCTGTGAAGTCGTATCTAAGTCGAGCACGTCCATTACCCTGAAGGTAAATATAAAACGAAATGCCCAGGATGGTCCCCCGATAAACCGGGTAGGAGCTGTGGTAGGCACCACAAGTACTGTAGACTACTTTAGCTTTTATAGTAATGGAACCGACAATGGGAAAGCTTTTGAAAATATAGGAGAAGATTTGCCGGAAGAAGAGGTATTGGCTAAAGACTACATATTTACATTATCAGATTTAAAGCCCAGTACCAATTTTTATGTAAGGGGATGTGCACGCACTTCCAATGCAGGAGGGTTCTACAACTACGCTCCGATGTTTGAGGTGATGACAGATAAATAGGCTACCTGCAATGACAGGCAAACAATGGTGGATAGCCGGCTGGTAAACCGGCTATTCCACACTGTTTACACTGAAATGCATTGTTCCGTAAGGATGAATCACCCGCTTGCAATCCTGACACCAGAGGAAGATAACAAATGACATTTTTAAACACTAAATTTTCAAGCCATGAACAAAACTCTAGCAGTAATTGCTTTGGCCGGCTTTTCGCTGGTTGCCTGTAAAAGGCCTCATGAACCAAAGCCCGACGACGGCTACAAAGCCGGTACGCCCCCGGGCACTGTCCGGCAGTGGGTGCTTAAGGCTGACCAATCCCCGGCAATGGTGCCGGCCGATTTTGTAGGAATGCACCTGCATCGCTGGCCCAACATTGCTCAATGGGAAATAGAATATGGAGGAGAGCCCAGCCCCACACCACCATTCCCCTACGGGTCAAGACGTCTCTGGAACTACGCGGATGCAACCTCCTGGTGCGCTGTGGATGTGGGCTATATGCAGTCTGAAGATACGGAAGCACGCGACTGGACATTGGTAGACGAAGTAATAGATACCGAAGCTAATGCCGGACGTACGCTGATGATGACCATCAACGGAACGCCCAAAATGCTGTCGAGCCATCCCGAACGCCCGGGCGCTTATCCCGGCTGGCCGGGCCACCAATATGCGCCCAAAGATGCCGCATCATTTGATAAGCTGCGAAAATACGTAGCTGACCTCGTAGAGCGCTACGGATCAAAACTTACCTATATTGATACGAACAATGAGCCGGATCCGGAGAACCCCATTCCGGAGGAAAAGAACTACTGGGTAGGCACCAAACAGGAACATGCCGAATGGCATCGCATGCAGCGCCTGGCCGTTCCGCGTGCAGACGGCGCCCCCAAGCTGATCGGTCCTTCCATGGTGGTATGGGACTGGAAGAAAGAAACCGCGCACCCCTACTCCTTGTCGGTGCTGACAGCGGAAGATACAAAGGGTACCCGCCTGATCGATCACCTGGATGGTTACGGCTTTCATTACTATACCCGTCCGACTGCAGATCCCATCGAGTACTGGGAAGCCCTCACCGCTATGAAGGCAACCCTTAAAGCTGCCGGCAAGGAAAACATGCCTATGTATGATACCGAGCACGGAGCACTTGACGGAACCAACTGGAACGACGAATCGCGCCAGGCCCAGGCCATCCAGGTACTGCGTCACAGCGTGATCGCCGCAGGTATGGGCGTGAAGATGATCGCCTGGTATTCCGGCGACGGCAATAACCTGGGGCAGCCTTCCAATGGCAATGCCGTATCTGAAGCGCTCACAACCGTGTATAATGATCTTACCGGGCTTGCAGTGCGTGAAGCTGCCGTGCTGCAGGATGGCCGTTGCTGGATCCGCGGATTGAAAAATGGCGAAGTAGTTGAGTTCATATACTAAGCAGCATTTCATCGCAATTTATCGTTGAATCCAATATGCTAACATCAGGGGAGGCAACAATACCTCCCCTCCTTTAACCCAACTGTTAATTCAAATTATTTCAGGATGAAAATATCTGTAGTTCCTTTTTTATTGATGATGTACCTCGTAACGGCATCCTGCAAGGATGCATCGAAAATTGACCCTGCAAAAAAATATAAGATAGAGGCAAAGCATAGCCAGAAAAGCCTGACATTAAGCTACAACCGGCCTTTGCAAACCGTTAGCGATACCACAAATACAGCTTTCAGATGGAATCTCAAATATTTTCCGGATTCTACCGCACAGATCATTTCATTGCCTTCCGGCCAGGCGATTGAGCTATTTGAGGTGCAGGACCAGGTGCTTCCCTATATTACAGATGCAGACAGCAGCAACATCAGGCAGAAATTCATCATCGCAAAAAACGAAGACGGATCTGTGTACCTTGAATCTGTTTTCAGCAAATACTGCATTGATGTTTCCGAATCCGACACTTCCGATTTTCCCGTCATTACTACCTGGCCAAAAGAACCTAACCCTAATCAAAAATGGAAAATGCAGGCATCAGGTGATGTTATTGTTTTTACAACTCTTTTAAACGGAAAATACCTCGCTGTAACCCCTCTTTTACACGAATCCGGCGCCAATATCGGTCAATGGCCTTTTGTTGATCGTAGCGAGCAGATATGGACTTTAGAACAACAGGACAACGGCGCTTACACTGTACGCAACGATTTCTCAGGCATGTACCTGCAGGAGTCAGACGGCACCTTATCTTTGAAATACAATGTACACCAGTCATCCGATGCGGCTACCCCCAATTCCCGCTGGCACCTGGATGATGCGAAAGACGGCTTTGTAAAATTCCGCAATGCAGCTTCTGGATATTGCATGGATGTAAGGGACGGCGTACCTTTTGACGGGGCAAATGTTATGACATATGATTGCGTTGACAATTACGGTGGCGGAGACAACCAGCTCTGGAAAATCACAGCAATAACCAAAAAATAATATTAACCGCAACAGACAATATGATGAGAAAAAATATTTTGACGGCGATTCTGATCCTCAGCGCGCTTCCGGCTTTTGTACAAAATACGGTGCAGCTTTCTCCTGCTATAAATGGGCCGCTGAAGCATCTTCCTCCCAACCCCAATTACTTCACCGACAACAGCGGTAAAGCCATCTTCCTTACAGGTTCCCATATATGGGAGAACTTCCAGGATATCTATTCCGAAGAGAACAGGCCAAAGGTAGACTGGAAGGAATACCTGGATATGATGGAAAGCAAACATCATAACTTTATGCGTATGTGGGTATGGGAGCATCCTTTGGGCGCTTCCTGGAGCTCGATGCCTATTACCATCGAGCCCATGGCGTATATGCGTACGGGTAAGGATAAAGCATTTGACGGCAAGCCAAAATTCGACCTGGATAAGTGGAACGAAGATTATTTTAAAAGATTAAGAGAGCGCGTCATCGATGCCGGCAAAAGAGGTATTTATGTGTCCGTTATGTTGTTCCAGGGATGGAGCCTGAACAAAATGAGTATCAAAGGATCGGATACCTTTAACTCACACCCCTACAATGCGAGGAATAATGTGAACGGGGTGGATGTAAAAGACAAAGGTATAGACCGGGACGGGGCGCCTACCCTGCACAGCCTGGAAAACAAGGAAGCGCTGGCAAGGCAGGAAGCCTACGTGAAAAAAGTGATTGAAACGGTAAACGATCTGGATAATGTGCTGTACGAGATCATCAATGAAGGCGGCACTACGGAATGGTGTTATCACATCATTAACTATATTAAAGAGGTGGAGAAAAAAATGCCGAAGCAGCACATGGTGGGACTCGGCAGCAGGATCGGGCCGCCTATGCTGAACAAGCTGCTATGGGACAGTCCTGCGGATTACGTTTCCCCCGGATGGGAGCCACAGGCATGGGCAGTCCCCGGTTCATCTGTTGTTGATAATTATGCCAGCGATCCCCCGCTTAATAAATCCGATAAAGTCTGCATCATTGATACAGACCATCTGTGGGGTTACGGTGGGCATTATGTATGGGCATGGAAAAGCTTTATGCGCGGGTTGAACCCGATCTTCATGGATTCGTGGAAACCCATTCCGGGAAAAATGACCACGCAGGAAATGGACTGGGCCTTCGTCACCGGCGAGATCATCCGGCTCGACAGGGACTTCCCGGACTATGCCGCATTGAGGGACAATATGGGCTATATCAATAACCTGGCAAAAAGGGTAGATCTCAAAAATATGAAACCCCGTGCAGATATGACCACTACCCGGTTTTGCCTGGCAAACCCCGGAAAGGAATATATTGTATACTACCCGCATTTTACCATCACGGCCACCATCGACCTTTCGGATGTAGAAGGCGAGTTGGAAATAGAATGGTTCATTCCGTCTATCAACAGAACGGTGAAAGCGCCGGCAACCATCAAAGGCGGTTACTTCAATGTAATAGAAGCACCCACCAGCATGGATGCTGTGTTATACCTGAAGAAAAAATAATTTCCCTCACTTCTAAAATTTTTAAATCAGTTGAAATGTTGCATATAAAAAAATACATCCTTTCTGCAGCTATATCCCTGTTTGTGGGGCATTCAGTCGCGCAGGAGGCACTGGAGCTGGGTGCGGGCCAGAAAATGCGTGTGGATGTTTACCCCGGAGGTACATTCAGGATACAATTGAACAGGGAAGGTAATTTTAACCGCTCCCTGATGGAACGGTATGAGATACTCAATTCGACTATGTCGCCCGAACAGACGACCGTCAGCAAAACAGATGCCGGCTATACAATCGGGTCGGCAAACTATAAGCTGCTGGTAGACAGTAAAACCGGCAGCTTTACCCTACAGGACAATAACGGCAAAACATTGAAGCAGGTGGGCATCAATGATCTTCCGGCAAACCGGTTGCAACAGTTCTCCGATGCCATCCGGGAGGAACACGGAGACATTACTACCCGGGAGGCGATCATCGGTGATACCACCAAAGACCTGAATAAGAAAAATGAAAAACCTGCGGACGTGCAGGCTGACGATCCAAAAAGCACTGTCAGCTTCCGTCTGCAACCTCATGAACGGTTGTATGGTGCAGGCGCCGCCAGCAGGAAAAATATCCAGCATCGCGGAGAAAGCCTGCGGAACTGGGCGACCTACCAGAAAAGCGATATGGCAACACCGTTCCTGATGAGCATCGATGGCTGGGGTATCTATAACAATACCACGCGGCTTAATTATTTTGACGTGGGTAAATTTTCAAAGGATGATCTTTTGGTATACAACACGGAAGATAAAATTGACCTCTTTTTATTTATTGGAAACGACATGTACGACATTCTGAATAAATATACCTATGTGGCCGGCAGGTCCTACCTGCTACCCACCTGGGCATACGGGATGGCTTTCGGCGGCAACAAAATGGAAAACCAGTTTGACCTGATGAACAACGCAGTCCGCTTCCGGGATGAAAAGATACCCTGCGATCTCTTCTGGATCGAGCCGCAATGGATGGCAAAGTATTACGATACTTCCACCAGCAAAACCTGGAACCAGAATATGTACCCGGGTGAAGTTTTCTGGGAAGAAAAAACCAATAAAAAGAAATACGAGCAGCCCTTTTTGTTCATAGGCAGGCTGCATAAGCTCGGGTATAAGCTGGCGCTCTGGTTATGTATAGATCATGATCTGAGTGTGGAAGCCGAAGATGAATTAGCCGCGAAGCAAGGCCGGCCGCTATCCGGTAAAGAGCATTGGTTCCCGCATTTAATGAACTTTGTAGACCAGGGTGTGGACGGCTTTAAACTGGATCCGGGACGTACCCTGGATGAGCACCCGCATCGCGAATATTATAACGGGCTTACGGATAAGGAAATGCACAATATGAACCAGGTATTGATGCCCAAGCAGAGTTACACTACCTTCCGGAACCATACCGGGCGGAGGGTTTTTCATCACTACTGTGGCGCATGGGCAGGCACCCAGCGCTGGGCGGCGAGCACCAGCGGCGACAATGGCGGAGGCAGGGATGCATTGTATGACCAGGTGAACCTGAGCATGAGCGGTTTTGTAAACACTGCTATCGAGGTAATGGAAGTGACCAACCGGACCTTTGACCCGGAAACCAACCTGAAGCTTGCGCTCACGGGTATGCATTTCGGCTTTTTTATGCCGTGGGTACAAATAGACAGTTGGTATGCCCTGCACCAACCCTGGTATCTCAGTCCCACAGAAAAAGAAGCCGTAACATTTTATGCCCGGCTCCGCAACATGATGCATCCCTATATCTATTCCGCAGCCATAGAAGGAAGCCGCAGCGGCAAGCCTATCCTACGGGCTATGCCATTGGAGTACCCGCAGGATACTACCGTGCAGAACATGGTCTATCAATATATGTTCGGAGATAACCTGCTGGTAGGAGTATTCAACGACTCCATTTATTTGCCAAAGGGAAACTGGATCAATTACTGGAGCGGTAAGTCTGTAGCGGGTGGGCAAACGGTACATGCAGAAGTTCCGAAAAACCGTGGTGGCGCCTTGTTTATCAAAGCAGGAGCTATTATACCATTTAAAAAATTATCACAGTATGTAGAGGAATTCCCGAACGATACATTGACCGTAAAGGTATACCCCGAAGGAGAAAGCAGCTACACGTTGCTGCAGGATGACGGTATTTCTTTTGAATATGAAAACGGGCAGGTTGCTGAAACAAAATTTCATTGTTCGAAAAATAACAACAGGATCAGCTTTTCAATAGATCCGGTAAAAGGCACTTATAAAAATATGCCTGAAAAAGTGGTATACAAAGTAGAAATGGCGGTAAAAGCAAAGCCTAAAAAAGTTATATTGAATGACAAATCATTTTCACAGTGGAAATGGGAGAACGGGATGCTGCTCCTGAATATGACAGGAAGTGTGTCAGACACATCAAAACTGGATGTTTTGTTATAAGTACGTAGAACCTGCAACGTCCCCCTGCCTGCGCACAAGCCCGGGCATGAGGAGACGACACTAAGGGGAAACAAATAAGATTCCACCGACCTCAAATGCCACGTGAGGACACGTGCCGGGGTTTCAGGGTGGAAATAAGAGAACGGAATGCTGACCCCGGATATGACAGGAAGTGCATCAGACACATCAAAACCGGATGTTTTGTTATAAGTACGTAGAACCTGCAACGTCCCCCTGCCTGCGCACAAGCCCGGGCATAAGGAGACGACACTAAGGGGAAACAAATAGGATTCCACCGACCTCAAATGGCACGTGGGGACACGTGCCGGGGTTTCAGGGTGGAAATAAGAGAGCGGAATGCTGACCCCGGATGACAGGAAGTGCGTCAGAAACATCAAAACCGGATGTTGTGCTGTAAGATTCAGCACCGGCAGTATCCCCTGCTTGCGCACAAGTCCTGGCATAAGGAGCACTGCGGAGGCCCCGGGTCGCCCGGTTGCGTGTCTTCACGCAACCTTTACAGGCGAATGTTCAACACATATTCCCTGCTTGTCATTCCGGGGTACAAGGAATCTGTTGTATGTGACACCATGGTTCAACATTTGTAGATAGTCAAACACATTAATAATGATAACAAATTTTACTGCAGCATGGAAAAAGATATTATACATAACGTGTATCATATTCCTGCATGCCTGCGCCAATACAAGTGAACCCGTACCTGTTCCTCAATGGACCAGCTATGAAATAACCATTCAATCAAATAAACAATACAACAATCCATACACAGAAACGGAAGTTTGGGCCTGGTTCGTAAACGACAAAGGCGACAGCCTGGTAAGACCTGTTTTCTGGGATGGCGGCAATACCTGGAAGCTGCGGTTCGCACCACCGGATGCGGGACATACCTGGTATTGGCAGGTATATTCATCTGTAGAAGATGAAGGGTTTGAAAAAAGCGGCGCCTTACGGTCTGTCCCGTATACAGGTAACAATAAGCTGGAACAACACGGATTGCTGCGCATGTCTGAAGGAAAAAGAAATATCATACATGCCGACGGTACCCCTATGCTGCTGGTAGGCGACACTCCCTGGTCTATTCCTTTTCGTGCCACAACGGAACAGGTAGAAGAATATGCAGCAGACCGCCGTAAAAAAGGATTCAATACTGCCCTGCTGATAGGTGTACAGCCGGATAAGCAGGCGGAAGGTCCCGAAGCCAGGAATACAGTTGAAGGGTTTGCCCGGGGATTTTATGATATACCCCAGGGGCACCTGAACCAGCTGAACCCCTCCTATTTTCAAACGCTGGATTCTATCATGAGCATTCTCCACCGTCATGAGATAGTGCCCGTATTCGCACCGCTGACACATGGTTACGGCTGGAAAGGAAAAGGCTCCCTGGGACCGACGGCAGCCGGAGAAGAATATGCCCGGTATACGAAATACCTGATGGCAAGGTATGGCAGCAGCCCGGCACTTTGGCTACTGAGCCTGGACGGGCATGGCAATGCGCCCGGTGTGGTGCCTGCCGGGGAAATACTCGAAAAATGGGATGCTTACGAACAGCCGACAGGCTTACATTACAACCCCTGCGATGATTTCCTGGCAACCTGGGCCGTAAACGACAGCAGCCATTGTTATCATTACAACCGCATGCACCAGGGCGCTGCCTGGCTCGATTTTCAATGGGCGCAAACAGGACATGACGGGAAACACCTGTATCACAAAGTGGAAAGAATGTACGACAATAAGCCTGTCAAAGCGGTCATGAACGGAGAGCCTACTTACGAAAGAATGAATGAAGGTACGGTAGGCATTGGCTGGTGGCAGGGAGAAGATGCATGGAACCAGCTGATGCACGGCGGCACCATGGGTGTCGTATACGGTGCAGTGAGTGTCTGGCAATGGAAGATAACGCCGGATGAGCCCGGCTGGGAAGAATGGACAAATGCACCTTATAACTGGAAAGATGCCCTGCAGTTTGAAGGCTCCCGGTATGTTGGCTGCATTTCAAGAGCTTTTGACGGATTTGATTTCAAGGATATGGAAAGAAGATGGGACCTGACCGGTAATAAGTTGCCATTGCTTGCCAGGGAGGGCGTATTTTATATTTCTTACCTGGACAAAGGTGGAAACATTTCAATAAAAGGCATTCCGGAAAATATGCCTTGCTATTGGTTTGATCCTGTGAAAGGGGAATTTCATTCGGAAGGGTCAACAGGAACAGCAGGCTCATTCACTGCTCCCGACAGTAAGCAGCCCTGGGTGTTTATTGCGGGGGTAAGGAAAAAATAAAGTGCTGTAATCATCTGAACCACATCCCGGATATAATCGTTTGAAAAGATGTAGATCGTCAACAGGAAATTGTACTACAGCATAACAATGACCGGAATCATTTTTCGCAGGCGGGTGGGAACACCCGCCAGTAGTGCAAGTTTCCGGCCGGTGTCCCACCGGCCGGAAACTTGCACAAAGTGAAGATTTGAACTTTTCCACCGGAGGTAAATACGTCCAGCATAACGATGACCGTAAATCATCATAATAGTTTTGTTATGAGAATAGTTTTTCTGCAGCTGCTTTGCATATGGACAATAACCGTTGCCTTCTCCGGCAATGTTCCGGCGGAGCCACCGCTCTTCAGGTTATTAGCACCCAAAGAAACAGGACTTCGTTTTAGCAATGATATCAGCGAAACCGAAGAGCTGAATGTGCTGGTGTACGACTACTTATATAACGGTGGCGGCATAGCTGTAGGAGATATCAACAACGATGGGCTGATGGATCTCTTTTTTACAGCGAACATGAAGTCCAATAAGTTGTTCCTGAACCTGGGCAACATGAAGTTTAAGGACATTACTGCGGCAGCCGGCAACGGGATGAAAGGCAGACCTGACAGTTGGAAGAATGGTGTGACCATGGCGGATGTGAACGGCGACGGGTTGCTGGATATCTATATATGCTACTCGGGGAGATTTCCAGATGATCAGCGGAAAAACCAGTTATTCATCAACAAGGGGAATCTGAAGTTTGAGGAAGAAGCTGCCGCATTCGGGCTGGATAACAGCAGCTATAGTACCCAGGCAGTTTTTTTCGACTACGATAACGATGGCGACCTGGATATGTTCCTGCTGAACCACACTGTTCAAAAGATCGATAACCAGGAGCTGGCAAACTACAGGAATGACGTGAACGAGCTGGCGGGGAACAAGCTCTTTGAAAACAGGGATAACCGTTTTGTAGAAGTGTCAAAACAGGCGGGCATTATACAGAACTCGCTTACTTTCGGACTTGGCATTGCCATAGCGGATATAAACAAGGATGGCTGGGACGATATCTATGTAACCAATGATTACAATGAGCCGGACTATCTCTATATCAACAACCACGATGGTACTTTTATAGAAAGTTCCCGCCGGTATTTCAGGTACCTGCCCCAGTTTTCCATGGGGGTGGATATCGCAGATATTAATAACGACGGCTTGCCGGATATCATGTCTCTGGATATGCTTCCAGAAGATAACCGGCGGCAGAAGTTATTGCAGTTACAGGAAAACTATGAATCATTTCAGGTGATGACAGGTCAGGACCTGAACAGGCAGTACATGCGCAATATGCTGCAGTTAAACAACGGGGATGGCACTTTCAGCGAGATCGGCCGGTTTGCCGGGGTATCCAATACCGACTGGAGCTGGTGTACCTTGCTTGCCGATTTTGACAATGATGGTTACAAAGATATTTTCGTTTCCAACGGCTTCGTACGCGACTTTACCGATAAGGATTTCCTGCGTTACTGGGGAGACTACAAAATAAAAAAGGCAATGGAAAGAGAGCCCTCCAGGTTTATGGACCTTATCAACGCCATGCCCTCCACACCACTGAACAATTATATGTTCAAAAACAACCGGGATCTTCGTTTTTCCAATATGACAAAACAATGGGGAATGGACCAGCCGGGCATTTCCAGCGGATCCGTATATGTGGACCTGGACAACGACGGAGACCTGGACCTGATCGTCAGCCAGATAAACAAACCACCCCTTGTTTATAAAAACATGTCAAGGGAACAGGCTAACAGCAACTATATTTCCTTGCAGCTCTCCTACAAAAAACCCAATATCCATGCCATAGGAGCCAAGATATTCGTATACAGCCGGGATAACCATCAATACCAGGAGCTGCATCCCGGCCGGGGTTTCCTTTCTTCTGTAACAACGGTCCTGCATTTTGGCATGGGCGCTCAAAGCATCATTGATTCTATTAAGATCGTTTGGCCGGACAATACTGTTCAACTGCTGCCCCAAACTGCGGTCAACCAACGCCTCACCATACAATATACCGGCGACGGTCAGCCCTATCATAGAAATGCATTGACAGATAAAACACTGTTTAAAAAAATGTCCGATCTTATCAGGCATACTAATGAGACGCCGGAAGAAAATGATTTTAAGCGCCAGTTACTGATGCAGTTCATGTATTCGCATACCGGCCCGGTAATAACTGCAGGCGATATCAACAAAGATGGACGGGAAGATATTTTTGTCAGCGGCGACCCCGGCCAGCCGGGGAAGATCTACCGGCAGAGAGAGGACGGCAGCTTTACTGCAGCAGTCAGTATGGGGGATGAAAATCTCTCCACCACGGCCGCTGCTGCTTTTTTTGACGCCAATGGAGACGGGTATGATGATCTGTATATTGCCAAAGGTGGCTATGCTTATTATGAACCGGGTACAAAGGCGCTGCAGGATGAACTTCATATCAATGATGGCAGGGGGAATTTTAAAGTGACCGATGGGCTTCCGGTATTAAACAGTTCCGCTGCATCCTGTGTACGTCCCTGCGATTTTGACAACGATGGCGACATCGACCTGTTCATAGGCGGAAGGGTAATACCCGGCAAATATCCCCAGGCCCCTGAAAGTTATTTGCTGGTGAATGATGGCACTGGAAAGTTCACCTCAGCTGAAATACGGTTTTCTTTTGCCGGTATGGTAACAGATGCCCGCTGGGTGGATATGGACAACGATGGAAGAAAGGACCTGGTCATGTGCGGGGAATTTATGCCGGTGATGCTGTACCTGAATAAACCGGAAGGATTTACAGATCATACAGCAGCCTATTTTGGAAAACAGGAAACCGGTATCTGGTTCAGCCTGCAGGTTGCCGATGTGGATGGCGATGGCAACATGGACATCATAGCAGGCAATATCGGGCAGAACAGTCCCTTGCATATGACGGAAGAAGAGCCTGCCACGCTCTGGTACGCGGATTTTGATAACAATGGCTCCATCGATCCTTTTCTCAATTTTTATGTACAGGGTACCAGCTACCCCTTTGTGAGCCGGGACGAGCTCAATGAGCAGATCTACGCTATGCGTAAAAGATTTACCTCTTATAAACAGTATGCAGATGCCACCATGAAGGACATTTTTAAGCCCGGGGAACTTGCCAGGGCAACTGTTCTGACGGCGACCGAATGCCGGTCCGTGGTTTTTCTGAACCGGGAGGGACGTTTTGAAAAAATTGTATTGCCGGCGCAGGCGCAGTTTTCTGCCATCACCCATGTGCTTGCCACCGATTTGAATGGCGATGACAAAACTGATCTGCTGCTGCTGGGTAATCGTTCGGATAACCGGTTAAAGATCGGAGCCATCGATGCCACCTATGGTTGTGTACTGGTCAACGATGGGAACGCTCATTTTAACTATATACCACAATTTCAATCAGGACTCAGCATCAGGGGAGATGTCAAAAGCGTGGTAGCCGTTAATGTCAAGGGAAAACCCGTGCTTGTCGTTGGTGTGAGTAACGATAAGCTGGTATTTTATGAAATGCCGGAATCGGCCCAAAAATCCGGCACGGCAGGCCGCCTGCAAAATGACGTTAAACAGGTTTGCTGCCGCCAATGTTTTCAATAAGCTGAGCCATCCATCGTCATCCCAGGTCTCCAATCAGGAGGCTCACCTTCGAGCTGCACGTGAGGACACGTGCAGGGGAAATAGGTTGCCCGGTTGTGTGTTCCCTAACCGCCCCGTCGCGTGTCCCCACGCGACTTCCCAAACTGCGTCGTTCAGGCAGGCGTACGATGTTCCATCGACGGGGCCAGTTGCATATCCCACACAACTTTCCCAGCAGCTTACCCTCTCCGTATTAGCACCGGGATGTCAAACGCAAAAGCACCCCTACCCGGTAGCAGGTGAAATCGCTACTGCAAAATCCCGGTTAAATTGAAAAACATCCCCGCCAGATGTTGTATATTTGCATCGGTAAACCGGCAAGGTATTACTATTATTTATAAACTATCTTTATTCAGATGTTCAAAATAGCCCAAAAAATAAAGAAGAAGGTGGCTTACCTCCTGCTTCTCAGCTTTTTGAATATTCTTACTTTTTTGCCTGGCAGCCAGATCGAGGCACAGGAGCATTATAATTTTCAATCATTTATACATCAGCAGCCAGATGAAGATGACCTGAACAGGTCTACCGTACTGGAGCTGATCCTGGAAAACTTTGCCGGACTGGAAGATGGCCTTCCCGACTCTGAAAAGCCGGACTTCAGCTACGATTATTTCAATTACAAGTTCAGGAGCATCAACTCTTTTCAATTGGACATGGTTGCTCTTTCAGGTCAGGAATTTCAAACCAGGATACCTTTAATAACAGAAGCAAAAGCTTATCGTTTTGACAAGCCTGCCGAATTGCTGCTCCACCATCATCATTTTGTGTTTCGCCTTACCCCTTTCTGATTGACGGACTCAATCTGTTCCCTGATCATCAGTTTTTTTATTTAAAGTCTGGCTATGATCCAGTTGCTTGCAAAAACAATGCGGGCATTCTATTTTTTATTTATACAACAGGTTTCAATCTTTTAACCAGAGAGCCAAAAACAGTATACACAAATGAAACAGTATTTGTTCTTATTTTTTATCATCGCGGTAATTGTGAGTTGCAACTCGAATGCAGGCACCACAGAAAAAGAAGATATCCAGGAGTTGCCTGTTATTGAGGTAACCGCCAGAGATACCGTCCTGCACCAGGATTATGTTGCCAGTATTGAGGCCATTAAAAATGTAGAGATCCGGGCAAGGGTTCAGGGCTTCCTGAGTAAAATATTCGTGGATGAAGGACAGGAAGTGAAAAAAGGGCAGTTGCTGTTCCAGATCGATCCCAATGAATTTGAAATTGAAGTATCCAAGGCAAGAGCCAATGTCAGCAATGCCATAGCAGAGGCAAAAACAGCGGAAGTAGAAATGTCCAGGGTAAAAGTGCTGTTATCCAAAAATATTGTAGCGCCCTCCGAGCTGGAAATGACCGAAGCAAAACTTACCGCGGCAAAAGCGAAAGTAGAAGAAGCGCAATCGGAGCAGCGCAATGCTGAAACAAGACTTTCTTATACCCTCATCCGCTCTCCGTTTGACGGCATGATAGACCGCATTCCGCTGAAAGCAGGAAGCCTGGTGGATGCCGGCTCTTTACTCACCACCATCTCCGACACCCGCGATGTATATGCGTATTTCACTGTTTCTGAAAGTGAATACCTCCGTTACAGGAAAGAAGCCGCAAATTCAAGAAATAATAAGGTTAACCTGGTATTGGCTGACGGGGAGCCTTACAAGGATTCCGGGGTAATTGAGACCGTAGACGGAGAGTTTGACGAAGCTACCGGATCCATTGCCTTCAGGGCAAAGTTCCCCAATGGTGAAAAGCTGCTGCGCCATGGCGCTTCCGGTAAGATCCGGCTGACAGTGCCTGCGGATAAAGTGTTGCTCATTCCTCAAAAATGTGTTTTTGAAATACAGGACAAAAACTATGTATTCCTGGTAACGCCGGATAATACTGTAAAAATGAAAGGTATCATCCCCCAGGCACGTTTATCGGATGCATACCTGATAAAAGAAGGTCTGGAGATTGGCGACAAAATCGTATACGAAGGGGTCCAAAATATCAAGGAAGGAGTGAAGATCCTTCCCAAGCCTGTTACGGACTGGCACCTGTAACCCGCATGAATTCCCAAGCAAAGAGCACGCATCATACGTGTAACACAATCTTATTACAATCCAAAAATTATGGTTGAAACTTTTATCAGGAGACCCATATTATCCCTGGTTATATCGCTTATCATAACGTTATTGGGATTATTATCCCTCTTTACATTACCTATTACCCAGTTCCCCGATATCGTGCCCCCGTCGGTTACCGTAACAGCCAACTATACCGGCGCCAATGCACAGGTTTGCGTGGACGCGGTAGCCACCCCGCTCGAAAGAGCGATCAACGGGGTGCCCGGCATGACCTATATGAATACCGTTACGAGTAACAACGGTATCACCTTGATCACCATTTCTTTCCAGGTAGGTACAGACCCCGATGTGGCAGCAGTGAACGTGCAAAACCGCGTGACTACCGTACTGGATGAAATGCCCGAAGAGGTGATCAAGGCAGGGGTGGTAACAGAAAAGGAAGTAAACAGCATGCTGTTGTATCTGAATATTGTGAGTGAAGACAGCACGATGAACGAAGACTTCATCTTCAACTTTGCCGATATCAATGTACTGAAAGAATTAAAAAGAATTGAAGGGGTCGGCTTCGCTGCCATCATGGGTGCAAAGGATTACGCGATGCGTATCTGGCTTCGCCCGCACCGCATGTTGGCCTATAACGTATCTGCAGACGAGGTAATTACGGCGCTGCGTAACCAAAACGTGGAAGCAGCACCGGGTAAAACAGGGGAAAGCTCCGGCAAGGAAACCAATACGCTGGAATATGTGCTGCGGTATACCGGTAAGTTTTCCTTACCGGAAGAATATAAAAATATAGTGATAAGAGCAGATGCAGACGGATCCATTCTCAGGCTGAGCGATATTGCCGACATCGAGTTCGGTGCGCTGAGCTACAGCATGGATTCCAAAACAGACGGAAAGCCATCTGCTTCTATTATGATCAAGCAGCGCCCCGGCTCCAACGCACGTGAGGTGATCACCAATATCAAAGAACGTATGGCGGAACTAAAGGAATCATCCTTTATACCCGGCATGGATTACAACTTTGCGTATGATGTTTCCAGGTTCCTGGATGCATCTATCAAAGAAGTATTGAAGACCCTGCTGGAAGCCTTCATCCTGGTGTTCATCGTGGTATTTATCTTCCTGCAGGATGTCCGGTCTACCATCATCCCGGCATTGGCGGTTCCGGTTGCATTGATCGGTACCCTGGCCTTCATGCAGGCCCTTGGCTTCTCCATTAACCTGCTTACCCTTTTTGCACTGGTGCTGGCAATTGGTATCGTCGTCGACAATGCCATTGTCGTCGTCGAGGCCGTCCATGTAAAAATGACGGAGGATCATATGGGACCCATGGACGCCACTATTGCCGCCATGAAGGAGATCACCAGCGCGATCATTGCCATCACACTGGTGATGTCTGCGGTATTCGTGCCCGTAGCATTCCTGTCAGGGCCCGTGGGTGTGTTCTACCGGCAATTTTCACTTACCCTGGCAATATCTATCGTCATATCGGGTATCAATGCCTTAACGCTTACACCAGCTCTATGCGCGTTGATGTTACGTCACTCCGACCCTAACAAAAGGAAAGGCTGGATGGCCCGTTTCTTCAAAGGATTCAATAAAACATATGACGCTACCCAAAATAAATACCAGGGATTGATCGGCAGGATAGCAGGCAGGCGAATGGTAACACTCGGCATACTGGTCATATTCTTCGTCGCTACCTGGGGCGCAAGCACCATCCTGCCTTCCGGGTTTATTCCTACAGAAGACCAGGGTATTATTTACGTGAATGTGACAACGCCTCCCGGCTCTACTGTTGAGCGTACCGGGGTAATACTGGACGAAATAGAGCAAATAGCGGGAGATTTTGATGCCGTTGACAATATATCCACGTTGGCAGGGTATAGTCTGGTAACAGAGGTTTCAGGCGCTTCCTATGGTATGGCCATGATCAATATGAAACCCTGGAGTGAACGGGATGAGTCAGTAAATGACCTGATCAGGGCGCTGGAGCAAAAAACAAATCATATCAAGGATGCCAGCATCGAATTCCTGCCGCCCCCAACGGTACCAGGATTTGGTAACTCCAGCGGCTTCGAGTTCAGGCTGCTGGATAAGACGGGAAGTGAGAACCTGCAGCAAACCAAACAGGTTGCGGATGATGTGATCGAGGAAGTTATGAAGTCCGGCGTTGTAGGTAGCGCTTTTACAGGGTTCAACCCCAATTTTCCGCAATACCTCATTACGGTGGACCAGGATATGGCAGCCAAAAAAGGTATTACCATTGATAACGCGATGAGCACCTTGCAAACGTTGCTGGGAAGTTACTACGCTACCAATTTTATCCGGTTCGGGCAGATGTATAAAGTAATGGTACAGGCATCCCCCCAATACAGGAAAAATCCCGAGGATGTGCTGAACCTGTACCTGAAGAACCACAAAGGTGAAATGGTACCCTTCTCTACATTTATCAGAATGGAGCGGGTTTTTGGTCCCGAGCAGATGACCCGGTATAATATGTACACCTCTGCATTGATCAACGGTGACGCTGCCCCGGGCAGGAGCAGTGGCGAAGCTATCCAGGCAGTGCAGGCAGCAGCAGATAAGGTTCTGCCACGTGGCTTTGACTATGAATGGTCGGGGATGACCCGCGAACAGATACTGTCGGGCAACCAGGCTGTTTATATTTTTGCCATCTGTCTGATCTTCGTATACCTGATCCTGGCAGGGCAATATGAAAGTTTTCTGTTGCCGCTGGCTGTGATCCTGTCGCTGCCGGCGGGTATTTTCGGCTCCTTCCTGGCCCTGAAGCTGGCGGGACTGGAAAATAATATCTATGCCCAGGTATCGTTGGTCATGCTCATAGGCTTGCTGGGCAAAAATGCTATCCTGATCGTTGAATTTGCTATCCAGCGAAAAAAGATGGGAGTAGCCGTATTAACTGCAGCCATAGAAGGCGCTGCATCGAGGTTACGCCCGATATTGATGACCTCCTTTGCTTTCATCGCCGGTCTTATCCCGTTGTGTATTGCATCCGGTGCGGGGGCATTGGGTAACAGATCCATCGGAACGGCGGCGGCAGGCGGTATGCTGATCGGGACCATCTTCGGGGTCATCATTATTCCCGGTCTCTATGTAATTTTTGCAGGCATCGAGGAAAAAATGGGACTCAGGCGGAAAATGAAGCTGAAGGTTCGCAGCATGAAAGTAAAAATTAATAAGGAAGACGAAATCTAGTGTTAAACAGGCAAACATTTAAAACCGCAATCTTACTATATATGTTTATAAACAGGTTGGCAAAATACATAATACTTTCCATCTTCGTGTGTGCATTAGTGTTACTATACTCGTGCAGTGTTCCGCGCCCGGTCAGCCGGAATACCCTACCGGTTCCGGCAGCATATGAAAGCTTTGAAGACAGCGCCAGGACCGAAAAAGTAAGCTGGCAGTCACTGTTTGAAGACCCCGTGCTGAAAAACCTTATCGACACTGCTATCCAAAACAACCTGGATTTGCAGAACACGCTGGAATACATTGCTATATCCCGGGCAAACCTGCTTTTTAACAGGGGACTTGGTTTACCCTCACTCGATGGCTTTGTTTCAGCTTCAGCAGATAAGTTCGGCAAGTATACCATGACGGGAGTAGGCAACTTCGATACCAACCTGTCACAGAATATCAATGAGGATCAGAAAGTAGGGGTCAATCCCACGCAGGAATACTTCCTGGGATTGAAAAGCAGTTGGGAAATTGATATCTGGGGCAAACTGAGATCAAGAAAAAAAGCGGCTGCAGCCAGACTGTTGGCGACCGAACAGGGAAGGCAATGGGCAATCACCCAACTGGTAACACAGGTTGCCACGCTTTATTTTGAATTGCTGGCCATGGACAGCAAGCTGGAGATCATCCGCAGGAATATCGAGCTACAGGAACACAGCCTGGAAGTAGTAAAAGTGATGAAAGAAGGCGGAAGGGCTACCTCGCTGGCAGTACAGCAATTCACCGCACAGTTGCTGCAGACCCGTAGCCTGGAGCAGGAAACAATATTGAACATTATCAGGTTGGAGAACGAGCTGAATACAATGCTGGGGCGCTTCCCCACTTCTATTGCACGCGGGGCTTCCATCAATGCACAGCCTATACCGGCAGTAATAGCCACGGGCATACCCGCAGACCTGTTGCGAAAAAGACCTGACATCCTGGAAGCAGAACTGCAGCTGGAAGCCTCGAAAGCCAATGTGGATGCTGCCAGGAAAGCATTTTTTCCTTCACTTACACTAACGCCTTATTTGGCATTCAACGCATTTAAGCTGCCGTTGATGTTTGCAAACGGCTCACTGGCATATGGTATCCTGGGAGATATCACGCAACCGATCTTCAACCGCTACCAACTGAGGGCAGATTTTTCAGTTGCGAATGCCGAACAGAATATTGCTTTCAACACCTACCAGAAATATGTTTTAAACGGGTACCAGGAAGTGTTTACCAACCTGAAGGCCATTGAGCAATACAAGAAAGTAGTGGCACTTAATGATGAAGAGGTGCGGACGCTTGCAGAAGCAGTACAAACATCCAACGACCTGTTTCTGGGAGGTTATGCCGGCTACCTGGAAGTGGTTACCGCACAAAAAGGTGTATTAGATGCAGAGTTGAACAAAACCATGTCTCAAAGATTGTTGTTGCAATCCATCGTGGATATATACCGTTCGCTTGGCGGCGGATGGTAACCGGGGTAAGCAGGATGCAAGTTGCAGGTTTCAGGGCTTGTGACCTGTAACCTGCACTCCTATACCTCCCCGATCCTGATAATTACGTTCCCGGTCTTTTCTCCCGTTTCTACGTAACGATAAGCTTCCACGATCTGTTCCAGCGGGTACACCCTGTCGATTACCGGTTTAAACTTTCCCTCTGCCGCCATTGTTTGCAGGAGCTCAATATCTGCTTTCTTCATGGAGGGTATAGGAAAAATAACTTTTTTTCCGCCGAACAAAGGAGTAAAAAGTGCCTGGAAGATATTTTCCCCGTTTTTGCCCAGCTCTGTTGACACATAGATTCCTTTAGGCGTCAGCAGGGGTTTACATTGTCCAAAAGAGCTCTTTCCAACAGCGTCAAACACAAAGCTGAATTTCTGTGAAGTCTGGGTAAAATCCTCGTTCTGATAGTCTATCACTTCATCTGCACCAAGCGACTGTATCAACCCCATATTCCTTGTATTGCCTACAGCTGTTACCTTCGCACCGAAATATTTCAATAGCTGCACCGCTGCACTACCTATAGCGCCTGTGGCGCCATATACCAGCACATTATCTCCTTCCTTCACCTTTGCCGCCCTGATGTTACCAAGCGCATAGTGAGCCCCCTCCGTCAGCGCTGCTGCTGCTTCAAAAGAGAAGCTTTCCGGTATAGTTGCGATTGCACCTGAGACAGGTGCTACAAGATATTCTGCATGCCCGCCAAATTTCTCATCGTTATATCCAAAAACACGATCACCAACTTTAATTCCGGATACATTGTTTCCAACGGCATGCACTTCTCCTGAAAACTCGCAGCCCAGTATCTTGTATTTTGGACGGAGCAGGCCGCTCCAGAACCTGGACACAAAATATTCTGCGCTTCTAAATCCACTATCCGTTCTGTTCACGGTAGTGGCCGCTACTTTCACCAGCACTTCGCCATCACGCGGCACCGGAGTTTCCACCTCTTTTATTTTTACTACTTCAGGAGGACCATATCGTGTATATACAGCGGCTCTCATTAATAAAGCATTTGACTAAAGTTACAACCCGATCCTTCATCATCATAGATATTGAAGGAGATATTGATAAATGGACGGATCATGATTCAACCGGCAAGTGAAAGCTTTACAAACCGGGGAAATATTTACCCATATCACGAGTCGAAAATTCCGCAAAGCTTATGTTGGCAGCCTCAAAAAACCCCAACCAATTCTTTTTCCGGATAGGCTCTGTTTTAAGCACAAAAAAAGAGATTGCCTGCGCAATCTCTTCTTACTTTCTATTGTTCTAAATGCTACTTTGTAACAGATTTCGTTGCTTCTTCTATGTCTGAAAAAGCAGGGATGAAAAGAACTTTCTTCCTGTCCTTGTTATCATCCAGCTTGGCATATTCAGAGTTGTTGCTAATGAATTCAGGAACCATCTGCTTCATTTTCGCTACCAGCTTGTAATTATCGCCCTGTTTGCACAAATTTGTCAGGTCTTCAATATCATTCAGCACTTCCTTGTACTTACCAGCCACCACTTTGGCAATTTTGATCTTCTCGTGGTAAGTAGGTATAGTGGTTTCCTTTTCATTTAAGAGCTCCTCATATAACTTCTCGCCCGGGCGAAGCCCTGTATAAACGATATTGATATCTTTATTGGGAACCAGTCCTGCCAGCTTGATCATATTCACCGCGAGGTCAGCGATCTTCACGGGCTCACCCATATCAAATACATATATTTCGCCGCCGTTGCCCATGATCGCAGCCTCCAGCACCAGCTGTACCGCTTCGGGAATGGTCATGAAATAACGTGTGATCTCAGGATGTGTAACGGTAATAGGACCTCCCTGCTGTATCTGCTGGCGGAACCTCGGGATTACCGAACCATTTGAGCCCAGCACATTCCCGAAACGGGTAGTGATGAACTTGGTCTTTGCATTGTTGACAATTGAAATAGTTTCGTCATCATCATCCTGTATCAACCTCGACATAAATTCAGGCTGACTTACCGTTGAGTTATTAAGTGATTGCACATATTTCTCTGCCAGCCTTTTAGAAGCGCCCATGATATTGGTCGGGTTCACCGCCTTATCCGTAGAGATCATTACAAATTTATCCACTCCAAAACATACTGCCAGGTCAGCGATATTGCGGGTACCCATTACATTGGTAAGAATGGCCTCTTCAGGATGCTTTTCCATCATCGGCACGTGCTTATAGGCTGCAGCGTGGAATACGATATGCGGACGGTATTCCTTGAACGGGATCAACATTCTCCTCAGGTTACGTATGCTTGCTATGAACACCTTAACCTTGGTAGAAGGATATTTTTCCTCCATTTCCAACTGGATCTCATGCAACGGCGATTCAGCCTGGTCGCACAATACCACCATTTCAGGATTATAGGTCATTACCTGGCGAACGATCTCAGCGCCGATAGAACCTGCTGCGCCGGTTACCAGCACGCGTTTACCTTTAATTTCCCTGGATACCAGTGTATTATTGATCTGGATAGGCTTACGGGGTAACAGATCCTCGATCTTAAGGTCCTGGATCTGAACCAGGCTCAGCTTGCCGCTCACCCATTGCTCGGACGGAGGCACGGTCTGAATCTTGATGCCCAGGTTAAAGCAGGTATTGATCAGGTTGCGAAACTCAGGCTTCGCGGACAGTTCAGCCTGTAATATCAGCTTGTCAATTTTCAGCTTCTTGTGCAACTCGGCTATTTCACGAACATGATAAACCTTTTTCTGCTCAATGGTGCTGTTTATTTTCTTTCCACTCAACTGCACAAAACCGCTAACGATCACCTTACCGTCGCCGGCAGCTTCAATGGCCTGCTTTACCAGCAAGGCCTGCTTATCGGAACCGTATACCAACACCCTTTTTACATCATGCATGGCATATCCTTTCAGGAAAATATAGATCTCCTTGATAAGCGTACGGAACATGATCAGGGAAGAAGAACAGATAAAAAAGTTGAGGACCAGCAAGGTCGGCATGTCCAGTGTAGGCGCTTTATACAGCCTGCGGGCTACCAGCTCGGCAACAACAGGATATAACAGGCTTACCACAAGAACAGCAGAAAAGATCCTGAACATGTCCTTCGTGTTGGAATACCGGATCAACCCTGAGTAAATGCGCATGGCATAGAAAACACCCACGGAAACAACGGCAAACAGTCCTGCATAAACGAAGAAATGATCTCTTTCCAGATGAGGGAAACTGAATTCCTTCAATATGAAATACGACAAGGCAAATGATGCAGTAGCGATAACCGTGTCAATCATAAGGATGATCCAACGTGGTACAATCAGGGGAGCACCGTAAAAAATTTTCATAATTTAGTGTTATTGACAAATTATTTAAGTCACAATTCCGGCTATAAACAAGGGACAGGATTTAAATTTGAGGGAAAGGATTCATGCTCACAAACAGAATACTTTCCGGGACTTTCTTTCGAGCTTGCTCACAAGCCCTACTTTCTAGAGGATAGGAATTGGGGATTTAGAAGAAGTAATTTGTAATTGGTGCAAAGATGAATAAAAAAAACAACTTTTTGTAGTTTTCCTTTGACTTTATACCTCACTATACCGCTATTTATCAAAGGTTATTTCTGCAGAAAGTTAACGCATTAATTACAAATTTTATATACATTTATTTTTAATGCCATACCCTTACTCCCCATTTTCCACAGCCTTTTAAGCTTTTGCCTGCCATTCCAGCATACCGCCGGCAAGGTTTTTTACATTGGAAAAACCTGCATCTTCCAGTACCAGGCACGCCTGTCCGCTGCGGTTGCCGCTCCGGCAGTACACGATGACCTCCTGGTCTTTTAAGGGTTCAATCTCATCAAGCTGAAGCGCACGAACATCCCCCAGTGGCAGCAGGATACCGCCGATATTGAATTCCTGGTGCTCATGTGGCTCGCGCACATCCAAAAGGTTTATTTTTTCGCCTGCATCCAGTCTTTTCCTGAGCTCATCTGTTGTAATCAATTGCATTATTGCTTTCGGTTTAATTAATATTCGTTGGAATTTCCATCCTGGTTGGCAGCATCTGCATTTTTCTCAGGACGAACAGGTGTAATTCTCAAATCGATCATTTGTCCCCTTCTGATACGGTTTATCACTCCATCCGGGCTAAAACGTTCAGGATACTGCCTGTAAACAAATGCGGCGGCAGTATCGATAGGTGTTATATCAGGCACCACAGAACCTACACTAAAACCGGACCCCTCGATTAATGTTACTGCTTCTTCGAAATTCATGCCAAATAAATCCGGAACAGGCATTTCCTCGGCTCCTACACCTTCGCCCAGCACCAGCGAAATAACCGTTCCCATAGTGATCTTAGTACCCGGCTTTATATTTGTATTGCCGGAAAGTTGCTCCAGGACAGCGTTTTTGGCGTAGTCGGGCTTATAGCTGATAGTACCCACCTTCAGTCCCCTGGTCTTCAGCTCCAGCTCTGCGCTCCTGATGCTCATCCCCACAAGATTGGGCATCTCTATTTCCGGCGGTACGGACCGGTTGACAGTCAGGTAAACAATACGGTTAACCTTAACCGAAGCATCAGGATCCGGGAACTGCTTCACCACTGCAAGCGGAGGCAGTGTATCGTAAAAGACCGAATCCTGGATCATAACCTCAAAGCCCATACCTTCCAGCAGGTTCGTTGCATCCGCCGCGCTCTTATTGCTAACATCCGGCACTTTCAGGTAAGATCCATGACGTGTAAAGAACCGCAGGGATTGCAGGAACAGGACTATTACCAGGAAGATAATAACAACCATTATCAATACGTGGATCCACAACGGTTTTTTACTAAGTACTTTTAACATTTATCCTGATTAAAGCTGGCAATAGTTCCAGCATTATAAATTTATTTCTTTTTGGCCAAGGCTTCGTCTATAAGCGCCGAATAAAAATCTGTTAAGGTCCAGCCCATCGCTTTCACCTGCTGGGGTACCAGGCTGGCTTCGCTTTGACCGGGCACGGTATTTATTTCCAGCAAATAAGGCACTCCCTGGTCCTGGTGGAAGATAAAGTCCATCCGCACGATCCCGCCGCAATTGAACAGCCTGTATACATTCACCGCGTTGCTTTTTATCAAACCGGTCAGTTCATCGGATATCCGGGCAGGTGTGATCTCGTCTGCCATCCCCTTGGTGTATTTCGCCTCATAATCAAAAAACTCCTTCTTGGTTATCACCTCTGTAATGGGAAGCGCCACGATCTCCCCTTTATTTTTGAATACGCCTACTGTAAACTCCCGGCCTTCTATAAATTCCTCTATCAGCACCTGGTCATCTTCCCTGAATGCCTTTTCAATCGCAGATCCCAGCCCTTCCGAACGATCGTTCACCCTCGACATACCGATGCTGGAGCCACCGTTATTGGGCTTTACGAACACAGGAAACTTCAGGTCTGCAGCCACCTGATCCGCGTTGAACGGCTGATCCCTGACCAGCAATACGGATTTGGCCACACGAATGCCCCTGAACGCAGCAATAGATACGGTATAACTTTTATTGAAGGTCAGCGACGATACAGCCGCATTACAGGAAGTATAGGGAATACCGAGCATATCAAAATAACCCTGCAGTTTTCCATCCTCGCCCGGGGTGCCATGTATCCCGATAAGCACCGCGTCAAAATGTATTTGTTTGCCATCCTTTACAATGGTGAATTCATTCTTGTCAACAGGCAGACGTTCCTCCCCGTTTTTGAAATACCATCCATCCCTGGTAATATCTATAGTATAAACATTAAACCTGTCCCTGTCTACATTTTTTTCTATCGTAAGTGCGCTCTGGTAAGATACTACTGCTTCACCGGAGTAGCCGCCGGTTACAAACGCAATGTTTGGTTTCATAATTGATTTCCCGGGATTTGTTTGCAAAGAAACGATTTTTGATATTATTTGATGAATAAACAGAAATAAGCGGATTCTATTATTTACCGGAACGATTAAATTTTAACCTTTTGGAAATGATCGGCCTGGAAGAATCTGGAGACGAAGCTCCTCCGATAAAAATCCTGCCTGCAACAATAACCGTGATATGCAGAAAATAAAAAAGGTCTTCTGTAGACACAGATGACCTCTAACGATTGCTTGCCATATGAAAAATCTTGAAAAATCTTTTTGCTTCCAGCAGTTTCCTGCTTATTTTTGGCGCCTCAACACTTGTCTTTTGCCCCACTATTGCCTGCGCCTCATTTCTGACACAAAAGTAATACGGCTTTTTATTGTGCAGAAATCAAGTTGTTTGTAATTTTATCATGTCAAAACCGGAACGATTTCTTAAAATCCTTTATGGAATTGAGTTTTAGAAGAAAAATATTATGACGGCCAACAGTTTTACAGATGCATTATTTCAGTTGGTCCGGTCATTGGAAAAATCCGAAAAAAGGCATTTTAAACTGTATATAAAAAGAAGCTCCGGCAAGGAAGATCTGAAAATCATACAGTTATTTGATGCGCTGGATAAATTGACCGAATACGATGAAAAACATTTGCTGAAAAAACTGAAGGGGGTCACCAAGCCGCAGCTGGCCAACCTGAAGACACATCTTTACAAGCAATTGTTATCGAGCCTGCGCCTTTTACGAACGGGCGACAATACAGATCTTCAGCTCAGTGAACACCTGGATCATGCCAGGCTGCTTTATAACAAGGGACTAAAGCATCAAAGCCTGAAAATCCTTGAGAAGGCAAAGGACCTCGCGAAAGCAAATCAGAAATTCAACTTCCTGGCACAGGTTATTTCCCTGGAAAAGAAAATAGAGACCCTACATATCACCCGGAGCAGCCTGGAAAAAACAGAACAGCTTTCCGTGGAAGCGCTGGACATCAGCGCACACATCGACCGGGTTACACGCCTGTCCAACCTGGCCCTTTTATTATACCGCTGGTATGTACAGTACGGACATGCCAGGAATGAAGCAGATGAAGCCGACATCAAATCTTTTTTTAAAAGCAATATTCCCAGGGACACGGCTGCCATCAACGGGTTCTACGAAAACCTGTATCTGTGCCAGAGCTACTGCTGGTACGCCTTTATCAGGCAGGATTTCCTGATGTATTACCGCTACAGCGAAAAATGGATGGCTCTTTTTGATGAGCACCCCACGATGGTAGCGGTAGAAACGGGGCACTATGTGAAAGGCATGCACAACCTGCTGAATGCGCATTTTGACCTGCGGAACTACCGGAAGTTCCAGGGAACATTAAAAAAGTTTGAAGAATTTTACCAGTCACCCATAGCACAGCACCACGACAATTTCAAAACACATACTTCGATATATATCAATGTGGCCCGCATTAACTGGCACCTGATGACAGGAACCTTCCAGGAAGGGCTGAAACTGGTACCGGAGATAGAGGCAAAGCTGCAGGAATATGAGCTGTACGTGGACAAACACAGGATCCTGGTATTCAATTATAAGTTTGCCACCCTGTATTTTGGTGCAGGGAAATATGAAAAGTCGATCGACTACCTGCTGAAGATCATCAACGGCCCCTTAGACCTGCGCAACGACCTGCAAAGTTATGCGCGGCTGATGAACCTGCTGGCACATTACGAGCTGGGCAATTACGATTTAATGGAGTCGCTCATCAAATCTGTTTACCGGTTCATGGCAAAGCTGAAAAACCTGACCGTTGTGGAAGAAGAAATGTTCCGTTTTCTCCGCCGTTCCTTCAGCCTTTCCCCGCGGCAGCTAAAGCCCGAGCTGGAGAAATTTTTAGACAAGATAAAACACCTGGAAAAAAACCGCTTCGAAACGCGTGCATTTGCCTACCTCGATATCATCTCCTGGGTAGAAAGCAAGGTATACGAAAAATCACTCAGCAAAGTGATCCAGGAAAAATATATGTCCAGCCGCAGAAGTGGGCTTGCCCCCACGCGCAACAGGGTCAAATAATGCTGCCGATACATGCGGGGTGAGATGCCAAGAATCAACGATCTGCAGAGAGGTGCATCGCGCACCGTGAATATTTACAGTAATATGGCATAGTTAGTATCAAAAGCCGCAGCACGACGAAATATTGATTTGGCTTATAAAAATGCGGTCTTCCTTTTACCTCTAAACTTCCTGGTGTTTTTTGAAGCAAGGGGATCATAATGAACAGGTTCAAAATCATTTTTTAGGTCAGTGGGGACACTAACCGTCAATTTAAGAAGAATTTCTTGCGATGGCACGTGGAGACACGTGCCGGGGCGACCGCCCTGGTACGTGTCTCCACGTGCCGGAAAGATGGACTGCTTGCCTAAGTTGATGCCTATAGTGGGGACACTGACCGTGGCATGGGCCGTTTGTGTCCCCGCAAACCACTTATCATTGATGACATTTTAATAGAATTGATAACGAATCATTATTATTCTAATGGGAGGAATGTACGCTTATCCCCACATATAATAATTAACAGAGGCGGTGCCTGAATATCAGGTACCGCCTCTGTTGAACCCTGGAGGATATATTTTCTTAAACCGGCTAAACTTTTTGCTGCAGCCTCTCCAGCTTTTTTTCATTTTTCTCAATCTGCTTTTCCAGCCTTTCAATCTCTTTCGCATTTTTATCTACCCTGGAAGCGGCTTTCCTGGCTGCTTTGGCTTCTGATGAAGCGCTATTGGCGGCTTTCTTTGCGCTTCTTGCTCTCTTTTTACTCTCCGTATCGTTGCTCAGCCTTTTTGCCATCTGCTCGTTTTTATCCGCAGCGGACTGTGCATCTGCCTGCTTTTTATCTTTTTCGGACAGGTACTTTTCCTTGCTTTTATATAATTCGGATAACTTTTCCCTGTCTTCCAGCAATTTTGCCTGCAACTTCACGATCTCCTTTTGATCCTTTGAGATCAATGCAGGGTCAACAGGGTTCTCCTGTGCCGAAACAGTTCCATATGCGATCACCATGGCAAAAGCAAGCAGGGTTTTAAATAGATTTTTTTTCATGCTCATTCAATTTTTGGGTTTACTAAGTTAAGGTAGACACCCTCATAAAGCCAACTATCATGCCTCCACCTGTTAATATTAATATAATATCACCAAAATTCGCCCCATCCCTCTTTCCTCCCCTTTCTTTGCCATTGCAGGCGGGTACAGAAATAGCCCCCGCGGTTTTGTAGCTTATCAAATTTCCTGTAGGTTTGCCAATCTTATAAATATTTTACCGAATAATATGAACTTCATTAAGATCAACAACATTACCGGGTGGGTTGTTTTTGCGCTTGCCTCAGCCGTTTATTTGCTTACAGCCGAATATGGCGGCAGTTTATGGGACTGCGGTGAGTTCGTGAGCAGTTGTTTCAAGCTCCAGGTTCCGCATCCTCCGGGAGCCCCGCTTTTTGTCATCCTGGGTAGAATATTTATTATATTATTTGGAGATGATCCTATGTCAGCCGCCAAGGCTGTGAACGTGATGAGCGCTTTGTGCAGCGGTTTCACGGTGCTGTTCCTTTTCTGGACGATCACCCACTTTGCCAGGAAGATATACCAGAAAGCCGGTAAAGAGCTGACAGGAGAGCAGATCTTTACCATCATGGCAGCCGGTGTGGTGGGCGGACTTGCCTGCACTTTCGCTGACTCCATTTGGTATAGCGCGGTAGAAGGTGAAGTATATGCAGCTTCTTCTTTCCTGACAGCGCTGGTATTCTGGATGATATTAAAATGGGAGCATGCAGCAGACGAGCCTGGTGCAGACAGGTGGATCGTGCTGATATTCTTCGTGATCGGATTGTCTATCGGTATTCACCTCCTTAACCTGCTGACCATACCGGCCATTGTAATGGTTTACTATTTCCGCCGTTATAAAACCACGAAATGGGGTATTTTCTGGGCATTTATCATCGGCTGTATCATTACAGGCTTTACACAGAAATTCGTTATTCAGTACACCATCAAAGGTTCAGGTATATTCGACCGCTGGTTTGTGAACGGACTGGGGTTACCATTCTTCTCAGGCTTTACTACCTATTTTATATTACTGGCGCTGGTGATCATAATAGGCATACGCAAGGCAGATAAGCTCATTAATAACTTTACCGCATTTGCCATCTGGCTGGGAGCGTTCATCTTCCTTTTCGCGTTCCCCTTTATCTCTTCCGTATTCACATTCCTGCTGTTTGTTGCCGGAACCATCCTGGCAGTGTACGGTGCTTACAGCTATAAGCAAAAGATATTGTATTACCTGCGGATGGGATTATGGTGTTTTGCGTTCATGCTGATAGGATACTCCAGCTACCTCACCACAATGATCAGGTCTGCCGCTAATCCTGCCGTAGATATGTATAACGTGGATAATCCCATGTCACTTGTGGGTTATCTGGGTCGTGAGCAGTATGGTGATTTTCCGCTGATATACGGGCAAACTTTCGCCGCAGAGATCAAAAGGAATTCAAATGGTACGCCCGATATAATAGACAAAGGCTATCGTTGGCAAAAAGGAAAAGACAAATACATTACAATCGGAAAAGAGTTCGAATTCCAGTATGAATCCGAAGATATGATGTTCCTGCCCCGTATATGGGACGGCAGCAATGAAATGGGAAGGGCAGATTATTACCGTAGCTGGCTGGGCCTCGACCAGGGTGAAAAACCGACCTACCTCGATAACATACGCTGGGCGTTCGGATACCAGATCGGATGGATGTACCTGCGTTACTTCGGCTGGAACTTCGTAGGGAAGCAAAATGATCTCCAGGGATTGGGAAGCGTCAGGGACGGAAATACCCTGACGGGAATTTCTTTCATTGACAATATATTTCTCGGCGACCAGAATAAAATACCCGACAGCATAAAGAAGAACAAAGCACATAACACCTTCTTTGCGCTGCCCCTCATTTTAGGGCTGATCGGCATGTGGTACCAGTACAAACGGGATCAACAGGACTTCCTGGTGAGTTTCCTGTTGTTCTTCTTTACCGGGTTCGCTATCGTATTTTACCTGAATGCCGCCGGTCCGCAGCCACGCGAACGTGACTATGCCTATGCAGGATCCTATTATGCATTTGCTATCTGGATAGGATTGGGTGTGATGATGGTAAAAGAATGGTTCCAGAAAATACTAAGCCCCGGATTATCGGGGCTGGCCGCTGCAACAATATGCACCTTGGCCGTTCCCGTTATCATGGGCTTCCAGGGTTGGGACGACCATGACAGAAGTAAGAAAATGCTGGCGCCCGACCTGGCACGCGACTACCTGGAAAGCTGCGCCCCTAATGCCATATTATTCAGCTTCGGCGACAACGATACTTACCCGCTGTGGTATGCGCAGGAAGTGGAAGGTATCCGTAGAGATGTGAGAGTGGTGAACTACAGCCTGCTGGGTATAGACTGGTATATCAACCAATTGCATTACAAAGTGAACGATAGTGACCCGATCGATCTGTTATGGGGACCGGAGAAAACCGAAGGGGACAAAAGGAACGTGGTTTACTTCGAAGCCAAACCTGGCATTCCGCAGAATCAATATATCTTCCTGGATGAAGTGCTGACCAAAATTATAGGAAGCGATGACCCGGCCAACATGGTCAACTATGGGCCGGATAATATCTACAATACCTTCCCCACCCGGAAGTTCAGCGTGCAGGTAGATACCACTCTTGTAAGATCCAATGGTACCGTTTCCGATAAGGATATCGTTTTGAGCGAAATGCGTTTTGATCTTCCGCAGAATAAAACCGTGCTGATGAAAAACGATCTGGCGGTATTGAATGTGATTGCCGCCAACAAATGGAAACGTCCTATCTATTTCACCTCACCATTCAATCAGCTTGGTTTTGGCGCTTACCTGCGGGCTGAAGGACTAAGCTATCGCCTGGTTCCTTCTCAGCCGACACAGGGAGATAATGTGAACAATGATATTGCATTCAATAACATGATAGGGGATGCTTTCAGGTTTGGGAATGCTCAGACACCGGGCGTTTACTTTGATGAAGAGAACCGAAGGCACCTGCTGACCATCAGGCAGGCTTATGCATCAGCAGCCGAAAGTCTGGCAGATGCAGGGCGCAAGGAAGAGGCCCGCAAGCTGCTGGAGAAATGTGACAAGGGAATGGATCCCAGAAACATGCCGTATGGTATGGTCAGCAGGAGCAACCAGCACAACATCACCAGCATATCGATGATGCAGGCTGCCTATAAAGCCGAAGACAACGACATGGGGGATAAGATACTGGATGCGATCAAAAAGGACGTTACACAACAATTAAATTATTACGCAGCTTTAGGAAATATGTCTGTAGCAGAATTGATGCAGCATATTCAACAGCAAAATATTGATGCATTGAGTAACAAGCAGCGTGGACTGTACAGCGAGATCGATCAAACCTTCCGGGTGCAGAGCTACCTTGGTATGCTGGAAGCGCAATATAAGCCTGAAGCAGGCGCCGGATCGGAAACGCCGGCGACTATCATCACGACGAGTCCCGATTCAGCTAACCAACCGGATTCAGCGAATTAAAAAAGAAAGGATGAGTTATGTTAGCAGGATTTCAGGATGTTACGTTTGAGTTTGGAGCCAGAACAATTGTAAAAGATGTTACCTGGCATATACAGCCCAACGAAAGGATAGGACTGATCGGGTATAACGGTACAGGAAAGTCGACCCTGCTGAAAGTACTGGTAGGAGAATACCTGCCGTCCGCGGGATCGGTAGAGCGAAGCAGGGATACCACCATAGGATACCTGCACCAGGACCTGTTGAGCTTTGATACCAACGAGTCCATATTGCAGGTGGCACTGGGGGCTTTTGAAAAGATCCTGCTGCTGGAAAAGCAGATAGAAGCCCTGGGCAACCGGCTGGAAAAAGAGCATGAGAACGAAGCCCTCGTACAGGAGTATGCCGATAAGCTGCATGAGCTGGATACATTAGGCGGCTACAATATCCATCACCAGACAGAAGAGGTATTGCAGGGGCTCGGCTTTGCCAATGCCGACCTGCAGCGACCGTATAAGGAATTCAGCGGGGGCTGGAGAATGCGGGTGCTGCTGGCTAAAATGATCCTTCAGCAACCTGACCTGCTCTTGCTTGATGAGCCGACCAACCACCTCGATCTTCCCTCCATTGAATGGCTGGAGAAATACCTGATGCATTATAAAGGTGCCGTGGTGATCGTGAGCCACGACAAGTATTTCCTGAACCGCATGGTGACCAAGATCGTGGAGCTGTACCAGCAGCAATTACATTTCTATAACGGTAATTTCGACTTCTACGAAGTAGAAAAGGAAATGCGGCTGGAAATGCAGCAACGGGCATTTGAGAACCAGCAGGAATATATCCGCCAGCAGGAACGTTTTATAGAACGTTTCCGGGCCAAAGCCACGAAAGCCGCCCAGGCACAGAGCGCCCTCAAACGGCTGGATAAGCTGGAACGCATAGAAGATGTGTCCGTAGACCGTCCCGAAATAAAAATCAACTTCCAGGTAGATAAAATTCCCGGCAAGATCATTTGTACCCTGAAAAATATAACCAAGCAATTTGGCGATATAAAAATTGTGGCGCATACAGGAGCAGAAATAAACCGTGGAGACAAAATAGCGCTGATCGGCGCCAACGGCAAGGGAAAATCGACGCTGCTGCGTATCGTAGCCGGAACAGAACCCTTTGAAGGCGAACGGATATGGGGGCACAACGTGGACGAAAGCTTTTACGCCCAGCATCAGCTGGAAGCCCTGGATATTCAGCAAACATTGCTGGAAGAGATGAAAAACAGCGGCAGCCAGAAAACAGAGCAGGAGCTGAGAACCCTGTTGGGATGCTTCCTGTTCAGCGGCGATGATGTAGATAAAAAGATCAGGGTATTGAGCGGGGGAGAAAAAGCAAGGGTAGCGCTGGCAAAAACCATAGTCAGCAAAGCCAATTTCCTGATACTCGATGAGCCGACCAACCACCTGGACCTGCTCTCCATTGACCTGCTGATTGAAGCGCTCAACCGCTACCAGGGCAGCATCATCCTGGTAAGTCACGACAGGCATTTTATTTCCAAAACCGCCAACCGCATCTGGGAAATAGACAACCACGAAATAAAAGATTTTGCCGGCGGATACGAGGAGTGGATGGAATGGAAAGCCAGGAAAGCTGCCGAAGCCGCTACTGTTGCCAAACAGCAGCAGGCAACTCCTGTCCCTGAACCCAAGCCGGAACCTAAAAAGGAAGCTCCGCAACCCAAAAGCAGCATTCCGATAGATAAAGAGCTGAAAAAAGAGATCCAGCGCCAGCAAAAGCAACTGCAGCAACTGGAGGAAAAGATAACCAGCCTTACCCAGAAGAAGAATGAATTGGCCACACGGCTGGCGGCACCGGAAATATATTCAGACAAAAGTAAATTCCTGGAAGTAGAAAACAATTATAAAAAAGCAGAACAGCAACTGTCCGCCACAAATAAAGAATACGAAAAGGTTTTTGAGAAATTAATGGAGCTGGAAGAAAAGACCCACGTGGAAGTAAGGAAAATGTGAGAAATGTAGGCACACTCACTATATCATCAATGATGCAGCAATTGATCAATCAGTAGGAAATCAACCGGTCGAATCTTCCCGTTGCCTCTATCGCCAACATTTCAAACCAAACAAAATGAAGCCTGTTATCACCATAACCTACTGTCCCAAATGCGGCTGGATGCTGCGGGCTGCTTATATGGCGCAGGAGATGCTCAGCACCTTCTCCGATGATATCAAAGGCGTACTACTGGAGCCTGCCGCTACAAGCGGGCAATACACCATTTATGTTGACGAACACATCGTTTTTGACAGGAAAGCCAATGGCAGGTTCCCCGAAATCAAAGAGCTAAAACAACTTATCCGGGACATTATAAACCCTGGTAAGGACCTCGGGCATAGTGATCGGAAATAAAAACGGGTATATGGAACTCCCATCAACTAAAAAACGGAGCGTGGGCTGAAAGAGCGAAGTTCCGTATCAAATAGTGTGTCCAAACATCCACATACGAATATGCTAAAACCGGATCGTAAAATCCTGCTTTACCTTAAAGTCTGTACTGAATAAAACGATACCGATAAAGAACAGGTCAATCGTGCAGGTAACTGCCGGATGTTTCTTTATATCCTCCCAGGCGGCTTCCATTTCGGCGCTCCAGTGGATATCGTCAAACACAAGGATTGAATCGTTACCGATGTATGGTAACAGATAGTTGAAATAGCGAACGGTAGGCTCCTTGCGGTGGTTGCCGTCTACAAACACAAAAGCTGCCTTCCTTATTTTTTCCAGCAGCGGTTGAAGCGTGTCATCGAAGTTCCCGGTTACCTGGTGAACATTGGTGAGATGAAGCAAATCAAAATTCCTTTTTGCCAAAGTTGCAATAGCAGGCGCTCCTTCCAGTGTATACACCTGCCGGTTTTTGTTGGCGGCGGCAAGATAAGCCGTAGTAATACCGAGGGAGGTTCCCAGCTCCACAACCGTTGCGGGCTGGTAATAATTCACCATCCGGAACAGCAGGCGGGCATATTTACCCGGCTTCAGCACATAACGGGCTATATCTTTTACCCTTCTGCTGCCGGAGGAAGTTACAGAAGATCCCGCGCCGAGATCCAGCACATCCACCGTTTCATCGCTTTCCAATAACCGCTCCCGCAACCGCTCTATATCCCTGTAAGCATAATATTGATTCCTGTCGTTTAGAATGTTAGTGATAAAATCGAACACAAAAGGCGAGTGTATGCCGTGTCCCTTTCCGTTGGCAGCGGTAACAAAATAGCGCAGGTATTTTAATAACAATCGGGGCTTGCTGTACATGGTTTCAGGATGCAAGATACAGAGGATGGAGGTTGCAGTGGTAGGTGACAAGTAATAAGTAGTAAGCAGGTACAAGTGCAGCTAATCCACTTCACTTACTACTAACCACTATTTACTTATAACCGTCCACTTCTCACTGTCCACTCTCCACTAAAACACATCCTGGTTCTTCCGTATCCAGGTTTGGAATGAATAAGCATAGGCATGGCGGGCATCGGCATCAAAATTGAGCTCATATACCTTCTGCCACTGTTCTTCCGAAAAAGCCGGGAAGAAAGTATCCCCATCCAGCCTTGCCCGCACCCTTGTGATATAGATCTTATCTGCAACGGGCAGGTAGGCATCGTATATCTGTCCACCACCGGCAATAAACACCTCCTTACAATCTGTTTCCCTGGCTTTTTCTACCGCTTCTTCAGGAGAAGAAACCACCACCACTTCCGGATGATTGATACCATGCTCACGTTGCCGGGAAACAACGATATTATACCTGCCAGGTAATGGTTCGCCGGACATCGACAGAAAGGTTTTACGACCCATGATCACCGGCATACCATAGGTTGTATTTTTAAAAAATTTCATATCGTTCGGCAGGCTCCATAACAACTTATTGTTTTTACCAATAGCATTGTTCTCGTCTGCGGCAACAATCAAAGAGATCAGCATAAAAGATCATGGTTTAAAATGTGGCTATTATTCAACCCGGTACGCCGGCCCGGCTTCTCCAGCAAAAGGCGGCTACATATTTACACAGCAACCGGCGCCTTGATAGCGGGATGACACTGGTATTGCTCCAGCTTGAAATCTTCAAATGTAAAATCAAATATATGCTTCACATCCGGGTTAAGGCGCATGACCGGCGCATCATACGGTGCCCTGGAAAGCTGCAGCGTTGCCTGCTCCAAGTGGTTGTTATACAGGTGAACATCTCCAAAGCTGTGCACAAACTCCCCGGCTTCCAGGCCACAAACCTGCGCCATCATCATTGTCAGCAATGCATAAGAAGCGATATTAAAAGGTACCCCGAGAAACACGTCGGCGGAGCGCTGGTAAAGCTGGCAGGAAAGCGCCGGCTTATCCGATCCTTTGGGCACCGCTACATAAAACTGGAACATATTGTGGCAGGGCATCAGCGCCATTTCCGGCAGATCAGCTACATTCCATGCGCTCACGATCAGCCTCCGGCTGTCAGGGTTCTTTTTGATCTGGTCAATCACTTCTGTGATCTGGTCGATGGTTTGCCCGTCGGCACCCTGCCAACTGCGCCATTGTTTTCCATAAACAGGCCCCAGGTCGCCGTTCTCATCCGCCCATTCATCCCAAATGCTTACACCATGCTCTTTCAGGTAACCGGTATTGGTATCGCCTTTTAAGAACCACAATAGCTCGTATATAATGCTTTTCAGGTGAAGCTTTTTGGTAGTTACCAGAGGAAACCCTTTGCCAAGGTCAAAACGCATCTGGTATCCAAAACAGCTCAATGTACCTGTACCCGTACGATCGTGCTTTTGCACGCCGTTGTCCATAACATGCCGGAGAAGCTGTAAATACTGCTGCATGGGCGCAAATTACATCAATTTGCCGGAAAGCGCAGGGACTTTGACCTGCCCCTGGTTAGTGGTGTGGATATTTTGGTAATACAAAAAACGGCAGCCGATCTCTCAACTGCCGCCCCTGTTGTGTAATAAAAAATATTTATCCTTCTTCAAAATTACCTCCGCCTCCATTGTTCCTGTTCCTGTTCAGGATAGAGAAATCGGCATTTCCGAACTTATAGCTCACCGTCAGCCGGAAGCTTCTGACATTCCACCTTCGGTAAGAGTCCTGGTAAAAATCTTCGGTATCATAAATAGTACCCCACCGCCTGGAATTCAGCACATCGTTAATAGAGAAGGTAACGGTAGCACGATTATTCTTAAGAAAATCTTTCCGGATAGCGAAATCAATTCCGTATTGCGGAAGCATTTTTCCTTGCGGTATCACTCTTTCAGACTCATAATCACCGATCACCTGGAAATTCAGGTTGTGTATCACTTTCTGCGCAGGCGCTTTGATGCGGTAATTGGCTGTCAGCTTGCCGCTCCAGTTAAAGCCTTCATTGCTCAGATCTACACTTCCAACACTTGCATTAACGGTCCTGTACTGCAGGTTAACCGAAGGCGTAATATCAAAACTACCCCATTTTTGCTGCAGGGTCAGCTCCGCACCATAACGGTTAGTAGTACCTGCATTAATAAAGGTATTCAATATCGCATTGGGATCCACACCTGCATTCTGCAGCTCCTCGTATTTTTCAGCAGTGATCGTATCGCTGTACTGGGTGATATCCCTCGGGTTGTTCCTGAAATACAGTGTCCCCAAAAGATTTCCGCCGTTATAAGACTTGTTATAATTCACTTCAAATGAATTGATGAACTCCGGTTGTATGGCGGGATTCCCCTGGCGAAGATTGAATGGATCGCTGATCTCGATGAAGGGGCTCATTTGCCAGAAATCCGGGCGACGTATCCTGCGGGAAAAATTAGCCTGTATCTGGTCATCTTCGTTGATCTGCTGTGTAATGAACAAGCTGGGGAACAACGCATTCATCAAATTCTTAAATCCTGACGGGAATTGGTAACCGAACTTATAAGCACTGTCAATCAGCGTTCCGTCAAACTTTGAATGCTCTGCCCTTAATCCTACCTGGTAGGAAAATCCACCTATTTTCTGCGAATAGGTTCCATAGATCGCATTGACCATTTCAGCATACTTGTAATTGTTACTAAGGGGAAGCCGTGTTTTGCCAAAATTATCCACGCTAAACACATTAAAAGTGCTCCTGTAAAAGTTATGATAGCTTCTTACTCCCAGCTCCAGCTTCCTGTTTTCATCTATAGGATTGGCATAGTCCGCCTGGAAAGTCACGGAATGATTATGATTTCCCCCGTCATTTTCAACTGTATTGGGAGACCGGTTGGTGGAGCCATCCGGATTGATATACCGGTTGGTCACTTCGGAAACACCTGTTCTTTTTCCAAAATTATAATTAATGTCAGCGGTCAGCTCTTTTCCCTGCTTGGGATATGTTCTCTTAAAGTTCAACCGGGTGCTTCTCCTGTTAAACCTGTTGGTGTTGTCCCCATCCCTGTAACCGTAGTAATCCAGCTCTTTGGTACCGGTATAGTATACCTGCTCCTGTGATTCTGTGCCCGAAAATCTTCCTCCGCCAAATGTCTGGCTGACAGAAATAGAGTTGCGGTTATCTATATGGTAATCCATCCCAAAATTTATAAAATTGAAGCGACGCATACGGTCATTATCAGTATACTGATTAAAGTAATTTTGCACAACCCCGTTGGATTTGTTCTCCCGGTACGCTTCTCCGCGGGCTATACCGCCAGACTGGTTATATCCTCCACTCAGAAAAAAGTTTACGTTTCCTTCACGAAGGTTGAGGTTTACATTACCCCCTGCAAGTTTGGGCATACCTACACTTGCTGTTACAACGCCGTTAAGTCCGTACCGTTTGTCTTTTTTCAGAACCACATTG
The DNA here is from genome assembly GCA_934502905.1 of uncultured Chitinophagaceae bacterium. GTDB lineage: Bacteria > Bacteroidota > Bacteroidia > Chitinophagales > Chitinophagaceae > Agriterribacter. The sequence continues at coordinate 28,626 of CAKSVK010000001.1, read as the reverse complement.
ATGATACCGGCGCCGGAAGCAGCGTCGTATTTTGCAGAAGGATTTGTGATCAGCTCTATTTTTTCTATATTATCTGCAGGTATCTGGTCGAGGGTCAGCACGGTTGGTCTTCCGTCTACAAATATCAGGGGAGAAGCATTCCTGAGCTGTATGTTTCCATCTACATCTACCGACACAGAAGGGATATTCCGCATAATATCCACAGCAGATCCTCCGGTGGAGTTCAGGCTTTTTGCAACATTGAATACACGCCTGTCAATACCCATCTCCAGCGCCGGACGACTGCCGACGATCACCACGTCTTCGAGCTGTTTTATTTTTGGTTCCAGGTAAATATCTCCCAGGTCTTTTTCAAATGTGCTGCCTGCTGTACCTGTTTCAACAAAATCTATATGATCTTCAAAACCCAGCGCTGTAATGATCAGTTTATACGAGCTGGCACTTGCAAGGTTCGACAGGCTGAAGTCTCCGTTGCTCCTGGTGAGCATTCCGTCCACAAGGCTATCCTTCATTGTATACAATTGTACGGAAGCGGCATCCAGGCCTTTACCTGTGTTAGGATCCATTACCTTTCCAAACAGCTTGCTGCTTTTGAACTGAACAGCCGGTACCAGGGGAGCGGGTTCTTCTTCCTGTGCCCATACAAATGTGGTAAATAAAATGCCTAACAGAGTTGTATACAATTTCATGCAAGAGGGTTTATGAATTCCTTGTCAGGAATATTGAGGTAAACGCAAATTTACCCCGACTCAGTGTGTAATAAAAATCACAACCGCTGTTTAATGTTAATCAACGTTAATCGGAATACTTTTTTTAGATTTCGTTAACGTCTGATGAGGCGGTAAGTGTTTTGAAAACAGATTCAAGACTTTGCGATTCGCTGTGCATGGACACGATATTGAGATGGTGCTGCAATGCCAACTCCATCAATTGCCGGCGCAGTTGCTCCGGGCTTTTTGTTGTCAGTTGAAACTGTAATTCCGAGACCTTGTTCAATTTATCTATGCCCGGAATTGTAATGATAAGCTCCTGTGATACAGGCGTACCAAACTGCACCATAACATGGTGAATTTCTTTATTGCCTGCCTGAAGATTACTGACCGTATCATTGGCTACTAATGAACCTTTGTTAATAATGATGACACGGTTGCAGACCGCTTCCACTTCCTGCAGGATATGCGAAGAAAACAAGACGGTTTTATCCCTGCCCTGCCGGCGGATAACTTCTCTTATTTCGGCTATCTGGTTGGGATCAAGACCGGTAGTAGGCTCATCGAGAATAAGCACTTCGGGGTCGTGTATCAAAGCGGCAGCAAGCCCTACCCTTTGCTTATAACCTTTAGACAGCTGCCCTATCTTCTTTTTAGACTCAGGAGTAAGCCCCACCAGTTCTATTGTACGGTCTACTGCTGCTTTCTTGCCGGGTACTTTGTGTACTTCTGCTACAAATCCAAGATATTCCCGCACATACATGTCATAATAGAGCGGATTCGACTCGGGAAGATAGCCGATCCTGGTCTTTGCCTGCATGGCATGGTCTCTTACATTGAGTCCACACACAAATGCTTCGCCCTGTGTTGCCTGCAGGTAGCCGGTAAGTATTTTCATCGTCGTAGATTTACCGGCGCCATTCGGCCCCAGGAAACCTACGATCTCCCCTTTGTTCACCGAAAAGGAAATATCATTTACTGCCTTTTGCGCTCCATAAACCTTCACAAGATTTTTTACTTCAATCGACATGTCGCAAAAATACTTAACTTTTAATGTGTTGATATATAAACCCGGCCAGCGGGCACATTAATATGGTTGGTGGGGACACCAAACACCAGGTACCGCCCCCGACGGGTCTCTACAAGCGGGTGGCATCACCCGTCTGCAAAACAATGGTTTTACCCGGTCTTCCTGTCATACTCCCCTTTCCAGGCATACCAGCCGAAAATAACCAGTCCGATTGCTATGGGTATGGCCACTATAATGAACACGCCCCACTGAATTTTTGTATCTATTACAGGGTGCATTGCGATCTCTGCTGCAGCGATCTTCACCAGGTAAAAAATACTCAGGGGTCCCAGCAGCATCCATACCCATCCCAGCCATTTTCTTAACAGGTTTATCATATCTTTTATTTTACAGAAGTATAATTTATTTTCATTTATGCATGATCATCTGCATCCTTGCTCACTTTGTTGCTTACATACAGTACACCGATGACAAGGCAAACCGCAGATACAACAATGGGGTAACTGAGCCCGATCAGCTTGTCATCTGTATTTATGGTAGTTAATAATAATGCGACAAATGGCGTCAACCCGCCAAAGACACCGTTCCCTATATGATATGGCAATGACATGGAAGTGTACCTGATCCTTGTGGGAAACATCTCTACCAGGAAAGCGGCTATCGGTCCATACACCATGGTTACAAACAACACCTGTGCAAATACCAGCCATACAAATTTCCAATAAGTACCGGAATCCAGCTTTTTATCTACATGAAATACTGTCGGCTGATCACCCGTATTTTTCGAAACTGTTTTTTCTGTATAGGCCGCTCCGTCTGCAAATGTTTTTATTACAACAGTGGTGGTCACTTCCGTCCCGTTTATGGTTTCTTTAATTACCTGCGGCGGACTTTCCTGCACCAGCTCTTTTGCCTGGTAAGTACCCACATCACTTGCCGTGAGAAATTGTTTATAGATCGGCCTGTAAAAAAGTATGGCTGCCAGCATACCTGCCATCATGATCCACTTTCGCCCGATCCGGTCGCTCCATGATCCGAACACCACAAAAAACGGCGTTCCGAATAAGATCGCCCAGATCAATATGGTCCGTGACTGTTCAAAATCTATTTTACATACCGTTTCCATAAAGCTCTGCGCATAGAACTGCCCCGTATACCAAACTACTCCCTGCCCCATAGTTGCCCCAAAAAGCGCCAGCAGCACCATTTTCAGGTTGGCCTTATGTGTAAAGCTTTCCTTCAGCGGATTGGAGGAGACCTTTCCTTCCGATTTCAGCTTGGCAAACAGCGGCGACTCATTCATCTTTAACCGTATATAGATGGATACGCCAACCAGTAATATCGAAACCAGGAAAGGGATACGCCATCCCCAGTCATTGAATTTTTCAATTGACTTATTTACATCGCTATCCAGCCCGTGACGTACCAGCAGGATGACACCCAACGACACAAACAGTCCCAGTGTGGCCGTCGTTTGTATCCAGGATGTAAAGAATCCTCTTTTATTATGCGGCGCATGTTCTGCCACGTAAGTAGCAGCGCCTCCATATTCACCGCCCAGGGCAAGCCCCTGTATCAGTCTTAGTAATAACACGATCACAGGGGCGGCAAATCCGATAGACTCGTAAGAAGGCACCAGCCCGATGGCAAAAGTGGATCCCCCCATGAGAATCAGCGTCAGCAGGAAAGTGTATTTCCGCCCGACAAGATCACCCAACCGCCCGAATACCAGGGCTCCGAAAGGACGGACAATAAACCCCGCGGCAAAAGTAGCCAGCGTGGAAAGCAAGGCTGCCGTAGGGTTGGTTTTGGGAAAAAACTGGCTGGCAATTACAGTGGCAAGGCTACCGAAAATGTAGAAATCGTACCATTCAATGAGCGTACCAAGCGATGAGGCGCCGATGACTTTCCAGATACCTTTGGCAGGTTTAGAATTTGACATGTTGTGCAAACAAACGTTTTTTAAAAATAGGTCTCAAAATACTAAACCTCATCCGTAGTACAAAAGGAAAATCAATAGCAAAACCGCAGAGAATGTCTCTAAAAAGCAAAATGCTGCTCAGGTTTCAACGAAAGAAGGTAATTTTAAGGGTCCGTTAGATAGACTGGACTTATATTTTGTTTGAACGAAACTAAAATTGCAAAGCTATATGTCTTACCCCTACCAGATTAAAAGTTTAGAAGCGTACAAAGCAGCTTATCAAAAAAGTGTGGATGATCCCGAAACATTCTGGGGAGAAATTGCCGAAAATTTTACATGGAGAAAAAAATGGGATAAGGTGTTGAACTGGAATTTTGCGGAACCCAGAATAGAGTGGTTTGCAGGCGGCAAGCTGAATATTACCGAAAACTGCCTGGACAGGCATTTGCCTGCGCTTGCAGAAAAACCCGCGATCATCTGGGAACCTAATAATCCCGAAGAGCGTGTAAGGATCGTGACATACGAAAGACTGCATAAAAGAGTATGCCAGTTTGCACAGGTATTAAAGAATAATGGCGTAAAAAAAGGAGATCGGGTTTGTATCTATATGGGCATGGTCCCCGAGCTGGCTTACGCGATATTAGCCTGCGCGCGAATCGGAGCCATTCATAATGTAGTGTTCGGCGGTTTCTCCGCGCAGAGCATTGCCGACAGGCTTGAGGATTCCAAAGCTGAATTTATTGTAACCTGTGACGGCGCCTACCGCGGTGCAAAGGATATACCGCTGAAAAGCGTAGTGGATGATGCCCTGATCGGGAACAAAATGGTAAAAAAGGTAATTGTATATACCCGCACCCGCACCCCGGTAAGCATGATCAAAGGCAGGGATGTATGGTGGGAAGATGAAATGCTGAAGGTAACGGATACGCTTCCCGTAGAAGATTTTGGCATAGCCGAGGAAATGGATGCGGAAGATCCGTTATTTATTCTCTATACTTCCGGCAGCACGGGTAAGCCCAAAGGAGTGGTGCATACCAGCGCCGGATACATGATATGGACCAACTATACATTCGTAAACACATTTCAATACCAGCCCGGGCAGGTACATTTCTGTACGGCAGATATCGGATGGATCACCGGGCATAGCTATATTATTTACGGCCCGCTGAGCGCAGGCGGCACCAGCCTGATGTTTGAAGGGATACCTACCTGGCCGGATGCGGGAAGGTTCTGGGATATTATAGACAAATACAAGGTGGATATCCTCTATACCGCGCCAACAGCCATCCGCAGCCTGATGGGCTATGGACTGGATCCGTTAAAGAACAAAGACCTCTCTTCGTTAAAAGTACTTGGTACCGTCGGCGAACCCATCAACGAAGAAGCCTGGCATTGGTATGATGAAAACGTCGGTAAAAAAAGATGCCCGATTGTAGATACCTGGTGGCAGACAGAAACAGGTGGCATATTGATCAGCAATCTTGCAGGCGTAACACCTTCCAAACCTTCCTGGGCCACCCTTCCCCTGCCGGGCGTACAGCCGATACTGGTAGATGACCGCGGAAAAGAAGTAACGGAAAAAGATGAGGAAGGGCTGTACAAAGGAAATCTTTGTATGAAAGCGCCCTGGCCGGGTATTCTCAGAACTACCTATGGAGACCATGAACGGTGCAGGACCAATTATTTTGCCACGTACGAAAACCTGTATTTTACGGGTGACGGAGCGCTGAAAAATGACGAGGGCTTCTTCCGCATCACCGGCCGTGTAGACGATGTGCTGAATGTAAGCGGGCACCGCATCGGTACGGCAGAAGTCGAAAATGCGATCAACATGCACGCCAGCGTGGTAGAAAGCGCCGTGGTAGGTTATCCGCATGAAGTAAAAGGACAGGGCATATATGCATTCGTGATCGTGAGCTCCATGCACGGCGACGAAGAGCATACACGGAAAGATATTTCACAAACCGTTTCCCGCATCATCGGTCCGATAGCCAAACCTGACAGGATCCAGTTTGTGAACGGGTTGCCCAAAACCAGGAGCGGCAAAATCATGCGCCGTATCTTACGTAAAATTGCTGAAGGGGAGATGGATAAGCTGGGGGATACCAGTACCCTGCTGGATCCGGGGATAGTGGAGGAAATCAAGAACGGAAAGCTGTAAAGAATTTTGGAAATATGAGCGCGGATAAGAAGGGTTCCGAATTTAGGTATCCTGTTGAGAAATTATAAGCAGGCAGCAAAAGTTCGGAATCCTTTATATAACGGATTATTTAACCTCTCTCCTGCCCCAGCCAAAAAAGAGTTGGGTAAACAAACAGAGCAGGTAAAGTTCTCCGCACAACAATGTTTCAGAATTCCCCGCTCAAAAAAAGATGGCGAATCTTTATGATTCGCCATCTTTTTTATGAACAGGTTCTTTCCTGTCGGCAATTATGCCGTTTATTATTTTTTGCTATAGATCGGGTTATCCTTATTGCCGTTGGCAACCAGGTAAGCCAGCAGGTCTTTAAGCTCCTCGTTATTCAACGGATTGATCAGCCCGGGCAACATAGGTGACACTTCAGACACCATCGTTCTGGCAACGCTTTTCTTCGGTACCTCTCTCAAAATATCCGGTGCAAAAGGGTTTTGTGAAATAAAGTAGTTATTATCGTCTTCACGTACCATACGGCCAATCACCGATCCGCCTTCTTTCAGGAAAAATGTAGTGGCGCCATATTGATCAGATATTGTCTTACTGGGATCAATGATCGCTTCCAGTATATCCTTCGCAGAAAAACGGGTACCCAGCTGGGAAAGGTCAGGACCGGAAGTACCGCCTTCACCCTTCATATTATGACAGGATAAACACATGGTTGCCGCAAACATAGCCCTGCCGTTCTCATAATCGCGTCCTTCCAGGCTATCCAGCAGCGGCGCTGCATTTTCCATTGTCCATCTTTTACCGGGGCCTTTCGGCTTCGGCGCATTGGTCAGTCCCTGGTGTCCCGAAAGGGACGCTATGGAATCTCCCGAGATGGTATTATAGTGTGCGAACTCTGCTTTCGGCACGTTCTCCAACGCTTTCTTTCTTACATTGTTCACATATCCCCTGAAGCTATGTCCACCTTTAAAGCTGAACGCATTGTAAAACCATTTGAAGTACTGTTCTCTCAGCTCGGGAGTCCAGCCGGTCTTGACATTAGAGAGGGCAATAGCCAGGTAAGTCTGCTGACCGGGAGGCATTTTAGACAACATACCGGCAATGTCCATCCCATATTGCGGGTTACGCATGATCAGATCAGAAGATTCCATAAAGGTTTTCTGTCCGGAAGAATTATCATCTTTTGCCGAAGCCAGTAGGGGAACTGTTTTTTCAACAATGCCGGGCGCTTCCAGATAAGCAAGCACTTTGATCAGCTCTCTTGACAACTCATTGTTCTTTGCAGGGAAATGCGGATCCAGGTAAGCAACAATTTCAGCTTTGCCGGCCGCATCCGGCGCACCCATCCTGGATATGGTAAGCTCTACGGCGCGAACCACATCTATCTGCTGGCTTTCCGAAAGTGAGCCGAAGTTGATGCCGGCAAGGGCATGCAACAACTGCCCTTTCACGCCAGATGCACCCTGTCTTGCCAGCGCTATAGCGCCATGTATCAGCGTCACGGGATCTTTTTCCGCCAGTACCCTGTCCTGCCACTCTTTTACAGGCTGATGCTCCAGCACAATGCGGGCGGCATACCTCACAAACCTGTCATTATGTTTCAGGTAAGACCACGCAAAGTCTACAGCACCTGCTTTCGGACCACCGGAATGATACTCTTCCAGTTGCCTGCGGATCCTGGATTCTTCTGTTATAGCTGTTTCAGTTTTCTTCTCATCCAGGTTACCGGTATAGTATACACGATAAAGGTCTGAATCCAGGCGACGTCCGCCGGTAAGAAAATACAAAGCGCCATCCGGCCCGATCACACCATCTGTCAACGGCAATGGTGTGCCGGAAATAAACTCTTCCGCTTTAGAGGTATAAGTTGCACCGTCGGGCGTAGCTGTTATGGAATAGATGATACCAAAGCTCCAGTCGAACGCCAATAAAGAGTGACGGTATTTCTCCGGGAATTTTGCATTACCCGCCCATACAAAATTGGTAGGAGATCCCTGTCCTATATTCAAAAATGCCGGCAAAGCATCCGGATAAACGGGAGACCATGTGCCGGTACCGGTACGCCAGCCGTATTCGCTTCCGCTGGTCGCGTGAAGTACACGGGTAGGGCGATACCAGGGCAGGCCAAAGTTCCACTCCATATCCGAATCGTATATAAACAGATCTCCGGCATCATTAAAATCTATATCATAACTGTTACGGTAACCCGCACTTATGAGCTCCCAGTGTTTGCCTTCCGGATCTACTTTGGCGATCCAGCCACCGGGTGCCTTACGATCCACCGCATGTCCATTCGGATCTGTAAACAAAGGCATCAGGTTATCTTCTTTCCAGTTGGAAGGAAGACGGTATGCATCCATAGGCGGAACATCTGTATGGTTGCCCGCCACTACATAAATAGATTGCTTATCAGGAGAAAGCACTACGCTGTGAGGACCATGCTCTCCTTCACCCTTCAGCGCTTTAAGCAGTGTTATTTTGTCGAACTGATCGTCTCCGTCAGTATCTTCCAGCCGGTACAATCCGCTCTTACGCTGCAACTCTTCCGCATACAGGCTGTTAACCATTACATAAAGGCTGTTGAAAGCATATAATAATCCCTGTGCAAAGCCAATACTGACCTTTTTGCCACTTGTATCATTTGCAGTAAGCGGATCATTAGGGAAAACCAGTCTTTCTGTTTTTACCTGCGCGGTGGTATCACCTATTGCAGGTAAGGTAAGCCGGTAGATATAGCCATACTGATCGGAAGCCAGCAGCCTTCCTTTATCGTCAAATGCCATGGATACCCATGAGCCATCTCCATTCTCAGAGGGTCCGAAAAGCCGTTCAGCCTTAAACCCGTCGGGCATTTTAAGTTTGTCAATCTTCGGATCTCCTGTGACCGTACTTTCCGGTTCTTTCTTTTCATCCTTACAGGAAATAACTCCAACCGAAAGAAAAAGTGCAGCAGCAAGCGTTAGTGCAAAATTTCGACGCATAGTGGAAAAATTAATATTTATTGAAAGATAAAACTTTTATAAACGGCTTCATGGATTAGCTTGCCAAACATTCTACAATCGCAATCGTTTAAGCACAAAAAGAGACAATTGTATGGGTAATAATACTATATATTATCAAATACATCGGGCTTTGAGGAAAACAATATTTTAAAGCGGCTTTTTGTACCCATAATATCGCTTCCCTCACTGTACAGGTTATAATGGACTTATTTTGCAGTAATAACCGGGAACCCTTGCTGTTATTGACATCTGAGAAGGCATGGGCATCCCGGTAAGCTGTTGCCTCATTGGTTCCCTTTTATCATATTGTCAGGATGGAACGGGATGGAACAAATCTTCTTATATCCGGCAGGGAAGCTATATACCGGTAAAAAGCTAATTTCGCAGCAAATGTACAATATGGATATACAGCGGGTAAAGCTGATAGCAGTAGACATGGATGGAACCTTATTGAACAGCAGAAAAGAGCTTCCCCCGGATTTTTATACGGTTTTTGACAAATTAAGAAAAAAGAATATCCTGTTCGCGATCGCCAGCGGAAGGCAATATTATAACCTGGTGAGCGAAGTGGCGCCTGTAAAAGAAGATATCATATTCATTGCCGAGAACGGAAGTTATGTGGCTCATGATCATAAAGAAATACTGGTGCAGCCGCTCAATCTTCAAAAAGCGCACGAACTGATCAGTATAGCCAGGACCATAAAAGACGTTGATATTATTCTCTGTGGAAAAAAGCAGGCTTATATAGAAAGTGATGCACCCGGCTTTTTGGAACATGTGAACATGTATTATAACAGACGTGTACGGGTGGAAGACCTGCTGAAGGTGAAGGATGATGAGGTACTGAAGATCGCATTATGCGATTTCGGGGGTTCCGAACAAAACAGCTACACGCATTTTAAACACATGGAAAATGAAATACAGGTAACGGTATCGGGTACCCTATGGCTGGACATTGCAGATAAGTCGGCAAATAAAGGTATAGCCTTGAAAGCGATACAGCAGATGTATAATATTGGCTACGACGAAACAATGGTATTCGGAGATTACATGAATGACCTGGAAATGATGAAGAAAGGCTATTTCAGCTATGCTATGGCCAACGCCCACCCCGAAGTAAAAGCCGCCGCAAATTTTATAACCGGCTCCAATGATGACAACGGCGTGATGAAAGTTGTAGCGGAAATGGTATGATACTACAAAACGGGGATTTTTTTTATAATGCCGGACACAGCCCGGAGATTGCATTGGTACAACTTATCCCGTTCGCTATGGAAAGCTGGTGTCACATTATGTGCTGCAACAAGGCTTGCCCCGGTAAAACCTTCTTTACAGATTCTCTATAATACCGGCTATACCCTGCCCGCCGCCTACACAGGCAGTAACGATACCGTATTTTTTATTCAGTCTTTTCATATCGTGTATCAACTGGATGGTAAGCTTACAGCCTGTGCAACCCAGCGGATGCCCCAACGCAATGGCGCCTCCATTGATGTTCACAATATCAGGATTCATATCCAGCGTGCGGATGACTGCTAATGCCTGGGAGGCAAACGCTTCGTTCAGCTCTATAAGGTCAATATCCGGCAATTGTTTGCCTGCCTGCTTCAGCACCTTGGGAACGGCTTCCACGGGCCCGATACCCATCAAACGGGGATCGACACCTGCAGAAGCGCAGGCCACCAGCCTGCCGATAGGCTGCACATTCAGCTCTTTCACCATTGCTTCGCTCATCACTATCACAAAAGCGGCGCCATCGCTGGTTTGGGAAGAGTTGCCGGCTGTAACGGAGCCTCCAACGGCAAATACCGGCTTCAGCTTGCCCAGTGCTGCCATAGAAGTGTCAGCCCGTGGCCCCTCATCTGTATCTACTACATAAGTTTTTACTTCTCTCTTTCCTTTTTTCCCTATCAATACTTCTTCAACCGTTATGGGTAAGATACCGCTTTTAAAATATCCGTTTTCTATTGCCCTGATAGCCTTCTGGTGCGAGTGGAACGAGAATGCATCCTGCTCTTCACGGGTCACTTTATATTCCTGCGCCACCGCTTCTGCCGTCAGTCCCATGCTCAGGTAGTAATCAGGACTATCCACTGCTATTTCATAGGAGGGGGCTGTTTTCCAGCCGGCAGTCGGCACCAGGCTCATACTTTCGGTACCACCGGCAATGATACATTCCGCCTGCCCGCTACGGATCTTGGCAGTTGCCATAGCAATCGCCTCCAGGCCGGAAGCACAGTAGCGGTTGATGGTGATACCCGGTGCCTGGTAACCCAACGCCCTGGCAGCTATGATCCTGCCTACCTGCAATCCCTGCTCCGCTTCCGGTACCGCATTTCCCACGATCACGTCATCTACCCTTTTGGGATCCAGCTGCGGCATACCGGCCATAACACCCTGTATTACTTCCACCGCTAAATTGTCCGGGCGGGTAAAGCGGAACCCACCTCTTTTGGATTTGGCAACCGCCGTGCGATAACCGGCAACTATATAAGCATCCTGCATACGTTTAATTTAGTTGTTTATGCAACTTTGTATATCAAAGATAATTATTCCGGTTGTCTGTACCAAACTGCCACCGCTATGTATCATTTGTTAACTTGCGCCGATTATGTACAAGCTTTTACGAAGTATTCTGTTTTGGTTTCCCCCCGAACCGGTACATTATTTTTCAATGAATTGCTTCCGGTTCTTATGCAGTATCGGTTTTATAAAAAAAATAGTATGTGCCTCTCTGAAGCCTGCTAAAAATCAGGTAGTGCTTGTTACCCGAAACGGATCGCTTACATTCGACAATCCGGTTGGGTTGGGTGCCGGGTTTGATAAAAATGCCCGCTATCTCCGGGAACTGGACTGCATGGGGTTCGGATTTGTTGAGATAGGAACTGTAACGCCGAAGCCGCAGGGCGGCAACGACAAGCCGAGGCTGTTCCGCCTGCCGGCAGATAAAGCGCTTATCAACCGGATGGGTTTCAACAACGACGGCGCCGAACAGATCGCCGGCCGCCTGCAGAAATGGCGGGATGCGGCGGGAAAACATTCCTCGCTGATCATAGGTGGCAACATCGGGAAGAACAAAGTAACACCCAACGAAGAAGCATGGAAGGATTATGAAATTTGCTTTGAAGCCCTGTTCGACTACGTAGATTATTTTACGGTAAACGTAAGCTCACCCAACACCCCGGGACTGAGGGCTTTACAGGATAAGGATTCGCTGAAGCAGATCCTCACCAACCTGCAGGAAAAGAATGCACAGAAGACGACCCCCAAACCGATCTTCCTGAAGATAGCCCCGGACCTGACGCCGGAACAGGTAGACGATGTGATAGCGCTGGCACTGGACATCCACCTGGATGGTATTGTTGCAACCAATACCACCATCAGCCGGGAAAACCTGAGAACGAGCAAGTCAGAGATTGAAGCTATCGGTGCGGGCGGGTTGAGCGGTAAACCCGTTCAGAAAGCCTCCTCGGAAATTGTACATCAAATTGTACAGAAAACAAAAGGTGCTGTGCCGGTAATCGCCAGCGGAGGCATCTTTAACGGAACGGATGCACGGGAAAAAATGGAGCTGGGCGCAGTATTGATACAGGTATGGACCGGTTTTATTTATGAGGGTCCCGGCATCATCAAGCGTATCTGCCGGAAGATCGGTTAGCCCAATGAAAAAGCTCAATAGTTCGTGGGAACGGTAGAAGTTGTTTCTCCCAGGGAGTAGCCCTGCTTCTGGAAGCTCTGAAGAGCATGCAAAACTATGATCGCAATTACAACTACAAGTAATGTAAGCAAACCTTCGGATAACCTGGTATGGCTTTTCTGTATTGGCATAAAAAAATCAGATAGAGGTTTTGGCATAACCAATGCAAATGTCGGGTATTAATTAGTCTTACACAAACTTGCGTGAATGAATAATCACCTGTATTTCGATAGGAGTAAACACTTAAACTGTAAAAATACCCGTTGAAAAGCAAGATCACAAGCCCTGAAACCCTATCTGGGTTTTTATAATTTTTTTATCATGAGTGAACCGCCAGGATAGGCACCTGGCTGTTGTAAGCAAGCTTTTGTGTATGACTCGCATTGAATAACCTCTTAAGGAAGCCATGTTTTTTTGGTACGGTTATAATGAGATCGATATCATACTCCTGTACAAAATCAGCCACTGCCTTTTCAAAATCCTCTTCCAGCACGAAAGAACTCTGCGGGTTATATTTCCAGAGCAACTCCTGCAGCTTTTCTTTCTCCGCCTTATATTCATCAGGAACAGCATGGTGCTCCCGCGTAACATTTACAATATACAACCTGGGATTAATGGTATTCAGCACCTTTTCCATTTGTACAACCGGTGTATTGCTTTCTACGTTTTTAAGATCCGAAGCCAATGCAGCTTTTGCAATTTTCCGGTATGCTGCATTCCCCGGAATAACCAGTATCGGGCAGATGTCCCGGCTGATCACATCCAGGGTGGTGCTTCCCACTATCATTTGCTCCAGCCTGGAGCTTCCGGTGATACCCATTACAATCAGGTCTACTCCATGGTATTTGACATATTTTTCCAGGTTGGCGATCACATTCCCCGGCTCCACCACATGCTCAATATTCTTTTTGCTATCTGCAGCCAGTGTATTCTTCAGGTTAAGGATAGCCGATTCCGCGATGGCTTTACGATCGTCATCATCCACATCCAGTGGGGAACCATCACTGCCCGCTGTCACCTTATTGTAAGTGTAATATAAAGTCAGGGATGCGCCAGGAAGGTCATTTGCCAGTTGTACGGCATACCTCGCGGCATTTACAGAGGCGTCTGAAAAATCAACGGCTGCAAGAATTTTTTCCATGATATTGAATTTTTAATGGTTTAGCAATTAACTCTAAATATAGCAAGTTTATCACCAATTAGCAATTGATGTATGATATTAATGTTCGGAAACGGTATTAAAGCTCATCAAACATTCCACACTTGCCACAGACCCTTCGCGGGCATAGGATGGCAGAATAAAGATAGGCAGGAGCATTAATGTCGGGCGGTTATACCATGGTTTGATAAGGCAATCATTGATTCCTTTCTATGACTTCTTCAGCCAATCCAAAAGCCAGTGTCATGCCAGCACCGCCGAATCCATTGATGATGGTGACACCGGGGGCAGGCGAAAGCACGATATCTGTTTCCCCGTTGGTGAGCTTCGGGTACACACCATTCCATGTTTCCATCACCCGGGAATTACCAAAGCGGGCAAAGCTTCCAAGATAACGCAGGATAAGATCATTGATCAGCTCCCGGTCAAAAGGATCAGGACTGGATCCATATTCATGGGAATCACCTACCGTTAATGCTCCTTCTTCATTCTGGGATACCAGCAGGTGGATGCCGTATTGCAGGTATTCGGCAAATTCTTTTTCAATCCTGGCTTTTAATGCCGGAAACGATGGTGCGGCCTTATAACTGTTGTAGTGCACCAATGACAGGGGACTGCACAGCGCCGGTCCAAGCCGCCATCCGCCAGGCTGCACACCCAGCCGCATCATCTGCAGCTTGCATTTTGTAAGAGGCAATGCTTTATAGATATCCGGATAGAGTGTTTCGAAATCTGCACCCGAACAAACATAAATTTCATCGGCCTGCAACTTTTCATTACCCACATGTACAAACGGGTGAAGCACACCATTCACATGTTTCCCCCAGATAAACTGAACATTATATTTTTCTGCAAGCCACAATGGTATGGCGGCTATTGCTTTTCTTGGGTCCACGATCAGCTCATCTGTGCTGTAGAGGCTGCCGTATAAACCATCGGGCAGTATGGCAGCCGATAGCCTGGTAGTGGCTGCAGGATCCAGTAACCGGTATCCCCTGCATGTATATGCCTCCTTCACTTCGTGCAGCACCTGCCATTCATCCGGAGCATATGCCAGGTGCAGCGATCCCTTTTGTTCATACCAGATGCCTGCCTCATTACAGATCTCTTTCCAGATAGCGGCAGATCTTTTCGCCCGGTCGTACAATTGTCCCGCTGGTTGTGCTGCGGGTAGTATCATGCCGAAGTTCCGGACAGAAGCGCCCATTGCCTGCAACGACCTTTCCACTACCGTTACCCGGTAGTTTCTTACGGCCAGCGCCCTGGCGGTTGCCAGTCCTGCAATGCCCGCGCCTATTACTATTGCGGATTTGTCAGACATGATATATCAGGAATGGTGATGCGACAGGACCGATCAGCTTTTGCTTGTAATTTCTTTAACGGAACCATCCATACAACCAACGATCACTCTTTCCGCCATATGGATGAACAGTCCGTTATCTACCACACCAATAATGCTGTTGATATCTTTCTCCAGTGCCGGCGCATCTTTTATGATATTAAAATTACAATCAAGGATATAGTTACCGTTATCGGTAACAAAGGGTTTTCCATCCGGCGTCATCCGGCGCTTCGTCTGGCAGCCTAATTGCTCCAGGGCCCTGTTGGTATGTTCCCATCCGAAAATCACGACTTCTACAGGAAGGGGAAATTTGCCGAGCTTTTTTACCAGCTTCGATTCATCGGCTATTACAATGAACTGACGGGTAGCGCTGGCCACTATTTTTTCCCGCATCAATGCCCCGCCACCACCTTTTATAAGATTTAGGTCCTCATCTGCTTCATCAGCGCCATCTATATCTATATCCACATACGGCACTTCATCAAAGGAAGTGATATGTATGCCTCTTTCACGCGCCTTCATTGCCGTATCTTCAGAAGTAGCCACTACTGTTATATTCAGCCCTTGCGCAACGCGTTGTGCAGTGTATTCTATAGCCCAAAATGCAGTAGAGCCCGTTCCCAGTCCTACTATCATTCCTTCCCTGATAAATTCCACTGCTCTGGAGGCAGCCAGTTGTTTCGGATTCATTGTGTGTTGATTTAATCCTCTATGCCCCATTTTTTACCTTTCATAACTGCAGGTACGCCATCCCGTAACCATTCCGCAGGCTGTGCTCCTTTCAGCAACCAGTCAAAAAACTGCTGTTCCCTTACCTGGATATCCTTTCGGTTCTTTCTTTCCACCAGGTTATGCGCCTCTCCGTTATAATTAAGCATCCACACGGGTTTGTTCAGCCGGCGCATGGCGGTAAAAAGCTCTATGCCCTGATACCATGGCACCGCCCCGTCATTATCGTTATGCATGATCACAAGCGGCGTTGCTATTTTAGGCACATGAAATAAAGGAGAGTTTTCGATATAAAGCTGCGGTTTTTCCCAAAGTGTTGCACCTATCCTGCTTTGTGTTTTTTCGTACTGGAACTGGCGGTTCATCCCCGTTTGCCAGCGGATTCCCCCATAAGCGCTTGTCATATTACTCACAGGGGCGCCTGCCCAGGCCGCTTTGAAAAGTTTGGTCAAAGTAATGATCTGTGCAGTCTGGTACCCGCCCCAGCTTTGTCCCTGCAGCCCCATCCGGGTGCTGTCTGCCCAGGTATTTTTCGCTAATGCCCTGGCACCGCTTACTACATAGTCATAAGCGCTTTTTCCGGGGTGACCGATATTGTACTCAATATCCGGCGCTAATACGATATAGCCCCTGCTTACAAAAAAAGAAATATTGAGGCGGCTGGGCGTGGGTGCAGGTGGAATATAATTATACAATCCATCGGTAAGCTTTTCGTAGAAATAGCAGATAACAGGATACTTTTTCTGCGGATTGAAATCTTCCGGCTTGTATAAGATCCCTTTCGCCTGCTTTCCGTTATAAGCTTTCCAGGTAAATAGTTCAGCGGTTCCCCAGTTGTACCGGCTTTGCTGGGAGTTGATGCGGGTAAGCCGCAGCTCTCTCTTCCAGTCGTCGTTTACATACAGATCGGGCGACTGGATATAAGACTCTTTCGTATAAGCATATACAGGCACTGCCTTTGCTTTCAGCAATCCGTCATTCAGTGCAAATGCCCCGCTAAAAATAGTTCTGGGCTCATTCTTCTCCGAAAACCTGTATACCGCAAACCCTGATTGCTTATTTACTTCATTGAAGGTCTTCAGCACCACCTCCTGTACAGGAGCAATGGAAACTTCTTCGGGATCTGTTTTAAGATAACGGTAGCTGGTTTTGTTTTTCCTGCCGGTAGCGGTGATATTTACAGGCGCCACTACGTTTAACGGATCTACCTGCCAGATATCATACCTGTCATATAGCAGCACGGACAGGTCTCCCGTCAGCCACCCCATCACTCCATAAGAATAAGGATCGTCGGGCATATCAAACTCTTCTTCATATAATTTCACAGCGATCTTAGCCGTTATATTTCTGATGGTGCCGTCACGCCAGGTAAAATAATGCTTTGCTTTTTCATCATACCACAAAACAAATTTAGAGCCGGGTGAAAGATATACCCTGCCTGCTACTTCTTTTTTTATCAGGTTTCGCATTCCATTGTCCGGGTTGATGGCATACAGGTCTTTCGGCGTCTTTCCCTCCCATTGTACAACCGGTCTGTAAGCCGTATCAGACATGCCCAATATCAAATCCCCATCTCCTTCTTCCGGCAGCACAATATCAGGTACCGCCTGATCAGCCAGTTGCAGGAACGTTTTTGATGCGGTGTGTATAACGCCGGTATAGGTCCGCTTCAGCTCTTTGTCCAGACCTGCCAGCTGCATGGTTTGGAGGTAGTCATCTTTATAACTCCAGATATCAACTTTCACCATATCTATTTCAGCCAGGGAAGTATCTTTCAATGCCGGGATAGGAGCAGTACCCGCAAAAAGCCTTTTTCCGGACTTACTGAACTTCGGCACGGTAAATTCACTGATGCTCCAGCCTACCGGCATACCAGCAGTATTTTTATCTGCGATCATGACGGCGGTATCCTGCCCGTTCTGCCAGTACCACAGCTTGTAAAATTTCCGGAGCGCTTTTTCACTGCTATCCCTTTCCGCTACAAAAGCAATGCGGGTAGCGGAAGCGTCGATGGCAAATGCTTTGAAATCGTTACCACCGTTTGATATGGTATCGAACCTGTCTTCGATGGTCCTGTAAATAGAAACGGCTTTTGCAAGGGAAGAATCTTTAGGTGGTGCATTTTCAATGAGCAGCAGGTGGCCGTTCTCGCTCCACAGAAACTCTTTTACAAAGGGCAACCTGATCTCTGTATTCAGGCGGTAATTGAAGATCACCAGTTCATTTCCGGACGATACAGCCGATGCAGAATCTTTAAATTGGCGGAAATCACCGTTATCATTTTTAATAACCGGGGGATTGGTGATTTTTTTTCTTTTTCCCGCTTGTTCCGGCGTCACTTCTTCCTGGCTGTTCCTTGCTTCTTTCAACTTACTGACAATTGCGCTGTCGGGCTTATTTTTTACGGTGGAGTCTTTTACCTGCTTTTCAAGCAGCCAGGCTACCCATTGGTTGTTTTTGAGAGGAGCCTGATGGGATTTAATATTAGCCACCGTGTATATGCTGTCTTTACCCAATTCCACAATTGCCAGGGAATCCTTGGGAAGGTCTTTTTTCTTTTTGATCTTTGCATCTCTCGTTTGTGCATAGGTTGGCTTGATACGGCAAATCAAAAACCGGCTGTCTTCCGAAATGTATATATTGTAGCCCCGGTCGATCTTTTTAGTATAGCTGCCGTCTGTAGATTGTATTTGTAAAACGGCATCTCCTTCCTGTACATTTATAACAAAGGCTATCCATTTGCCATCGTTGCTTATTTTTCTTTCACCGATACTCTGCCAGTCGTCGTATACGGTATGATCCAGTGGTTGTTTGTTCTGGGCTGATGCTGCTACTGCAAAAAAAATATGCATTACCAGGAAGACCTTCCTCATTTCTTCTTGTTTAAAAAAATATTTTGCAATATAATACTAATGTAATTTGTCCGGGACAAAAATGATGGAAACTAATAATACAGAGAAGTATGTCAGCTTAGCGCATTCGCTGTGATCCTGGATTCCTCCACATTACTTTTGACCTTACGCCTGTAGTTTTTGAACATGCTGAGCCACTGGATCTTCACAACCCCCAGCACCCCTTCCTTTACAATATTCTTGTTCATCTTGGAGGTACCGTATTTACGGTCAACGAAAGTGATGGGTATTTCAACGATTTTGAACCCGAGCTTCCAGGCTGCGAATTTCATTTCTATCTGGAAAGCATACCCTACAAACTTTATTTCATCAAAATTGATGCTCTCCAGCACTTCTTTCTTATAACAGATGAATCCTGCGGTAGGATCTTTTACCGGCATCCAGGTCAATAACCTGGTATACAGGGCACCGCCTTTGGAAAGCACATTTCTTTCCCAGGTCCAGTTAACCGTTCGTCCACCGGCCACGTACCTGGAACCTATGGACACATCAGCGCCTTTTCTGCAAGCCTGGTAAAGCCGTTCAAGATCTTTGGGGTTGTGCGAGAAATCAGCATCCATTTCAAAAATGTGCGCATACCCTTTTCTGATAGCCCATCTAAAACCATGCAGGTAAGCGGTGCCGAGCCCCTGCTTCCCCTGGCGTTGCTCCAGAAAAAGCTGTTCCCTGTAGGTATGCTGCAACTGACGCACCACATCTGCTGTACCATCCGGAGAATTGTCGTCTACTACCAGCACATGAAACCCCAGCTCCATATTGAAAATGGCGCTTAGGATCGAGGCAATGTTCTCACATTCATTATATGTGGGTATGACAACCAGCTTCTCCACAAGGAAATCTATTTATTCTTTAAAAAGGTCCTGTTAAAAATCTCTGTAAGCTTTTGCTTGGTATGCAGCGGAAACTCACCCTTCATCATCCAGTCATAATATTGCGGTTCCGACTTCAGCACATCTACCAGGGGACGCCCCTTATGCTTGCCGAAGTTAACAACTTCTACCCCATTATCCATTACAAATCGGCGGGCGAAGTCAATAATTTCCTCTTTTCCGGTAAATTTTATGATACTTTCAACAGAATCTCCCAACTGCTCATATTTTTCCACCTGCGCACCGAGTATTTCCATGGTAGCCTGCGCATCCACCTCTGCGCTATGAGCATTGTCCAGTTGTTTATCACAATAGAACTTATATGCAGCGCCGAGCGTTCTCGGTTCCATCATATGGTATACTTTCTGCACATCCAGGAGGCTTTTATCCGTAATATCGAAGTTCAGTCCGGCCCTTAAAAACTCTTCTGCAAGCAACGGAAAATCAAGGCGGTGGGAGTTATAACCCGCCAGGTCGCAGTTATCTATGAACTGGCGGATCTCATTGGCCACCTGTTTAAAAGCAGGCGCGTCCTTTACCATTTCATCTGTTATCCCATGAATATCGGTTGTAACCTGCGGGATCGGCATCTGCGGATTGATCAGCTTACGTTTTACCTGTCTTGTTCCATCCGGCATCAGCTTAACGATGGCTATTTCTACAATACGATCTGTGGCAAGATTGATACCTGTTGTCTCCAGATCAATGAAAGCCAATGGGCGGGTCAGTTTTAAGCGCATTCCTGAATTTTTAAAAAAGTAGGGCAAAAATCGGAAATAACTTTGATACTTAGTTGGTTTTTAGCGTTTCAATGCAGGAACCAGGGAATTATGGCAAATAACATGTACAAATTCTTATAAGGCGTACCCGCATTTATTGTGCAGGATAACAGTTTTTAACATAAATCAAGTGTTAAGAACGCTGTTATCCTTGGCTAAATGGTATACAATTTGTTTCTTTGACCCATCGACTTTTAACAGGCGATAATTCCAATCTCCCCTTGTGAAAAAATAACAAACTTCCTACTCCTACGGTGCCATTATTTTTTTACCGTAAAGTTTTAGTTCATGAAAAAGGCTTTTGTTATTGTTCTCGTTGTTGTCTCTTGTGCTTTTGCTTTCTCTTCCTGCGCTTCATCAAAAAGCGGATGTAAAGCCACGGAAAGACTTGCAGGTTACAGATAGGTACTGTTTTCTTCAGGGGTTGTACAGTATCAGAAGTGACTGCAAAGTGTAGAGATGCAACTTATTTGAGGTTACCGTTCGGCGGTAACCTTTTTTATTGCGCCACAATGATCCGGGACCCGGCGGGCAGGCCTCGTGTGATGAGTCTTCTTTCCCTGCCTGTTCAGCAAGCAGTTCAGGCGGGCTTCGGGAAGGTTGGAACGGGCTTATCACCAATTTCAGCTACATTTGTCTGCGACACCGATTAATGCATTACAATGTCTCAAAAAGAAATCTCTATCAGTTCAGCCGGCGGCCGTTTCAGAAAGGCAATGGAACACGAAAAGCCACTACAGGTTGTCGGGACCATTAACGCCAATCACGCGCTGCTTGCCACCCAGGCCGGATTCAGGGCTATTTATCTGTCCGGCGGAGGAGTAGCCGCAGGTTCATTGGGCATTCCTGACCTGGGCATCACCACGCTGGAAGATGTGCTGACCGATATATACCGTATCACCAATGTCACCACCACCCCGTTGCTGGTAGATGTGGATACCGGTTTTGGTCCTTCTGCTTTTAATATCGCCAGAACAGTCAAGTCGCTTATCAAAGCAGGTGCGGCAGCATTGCACATCGAAGACCAGGTAGGCGCCAAACGATGCGGGCACCGCCCGGGTAAGGAAATTGTAAGCAAGGAGGAAATGGCGGACCGGATCAAAGCCGCAGCAGATGCCAGAACAGACGAATTGTTTGTAATAGGCGCCCGTACGGATGCGTTGGCAAGTGAAGGGCTGGAGAAAACGCTGGACAGGGTAAGGGCTTATAAAGAAGCTGGTGCTGATTTTATTTTTGCAGAGGCTGTCCGGGAGCTGGGGCAGTACACGGAATTTGTAAAAGCTGCCGGAATTCCCGTTCTGGCAAATATCACCGAGTTTGGAATGACCCCGTTATGGACAAGAGATGAGCTGGCAAAGGCGGGTGTTGGATTGATATTATATCCGCTCTCCGCCTTCCGCGCGGCCAATAAGGCTGCACAAAAGGTCTTTGATGCCATCCGTACGGAAGGAACCCAGCAAAATGTAATTGATACCATGCAAACCCGCGCAGAATTATACGACAGCATAGGATATTATGCATTTGAGGAAAGACTTGACAAATTATTTGCACAAAAAAAGTAATCGCATAATGAGTACAGAAACACCTGCATTCAAGCCTAAAAAAAGCGTAGCCCTGTCAGGCGTGGCAGCCGGCAATACGGCATTGTGCACTGTAGGGAAAAGCGGTAACGACCTGCATTATCGCGGGTATGATATACTGGACCTGGCAGAGGGCGCCAGCTTTGAAGAAACGGCCTACCTGCTTATCCACGGCTCTTTACCAACCGTGGCGCAGTTGAAAGCATACCAAACAAAATTGAGATCGTTAAGAGGGTTACCGGCGGTAGCGCAATATGCACTGGAGCAGATACCGGCATCCGCCCATCCAATGGATGTATTGCGCACCTACTCATCCGTGTTAGGTACGGTTTTGCCGGAGAAAGAGGATCATAATATTACCGGGGCAAAAGATATAGCGGATAAGCTGCTGGCTTCATTCAGCTCGGCGCTGCTGTACTGGTATCATTTTGCACAAAACGGCAAACGTATTGCCGTGGAAACAGATGATGTTACCATTGGCGCCCATTTTCTTCACCTGCTGCACGGTAAGCCGGCACCCGAATCATGGAAGCGTGCCATGCAGGTATCGCTGAACCTGTATGCAGAGCACGAATTCAATGCCTCTACTTTTACGGCAAGGGTGATCGCAGGTACAGGTTCTGATATCTACTCCTGTATTACCGGGGCTATTGGCGCCTTACGCGGTCCGAAACATGGAGGCGCCAACGAAGTGGCCTATGATATACAAAGCCGCTATGCATCTGCAGAGGAAGCTGAAACGGATATAAAAGCCCGTTTGGAACGGAAAGAAGTTATTATTGGATTCGGCCACCCGGTATATACGGTATCAGACCCCCGAAATAAAGTCATCAGGAGAGTGGCAAGAGAACTGTCGGAAGAAGCGGGAGACATGTTGCTGTATGATATAGCAGAACGCCTTGAAACGCTGATGTGGAATGAGAAGAAAATGTTTCCCAACCTGGATTGGTTCTCTGCAGTATCTTATCACCTGATGGGAGTGCCCACTTTGTTTTTCACACCTTTGTTCGTGGTAGCAAGAGTAACCGGGTGGAGCGCCCATGTGATGGAGCAACGGCAGGACGGAAAGATCATCCGCCCCAGCGCTAATTATACCGGTCCGGAAAACAGAGCGTTTGTGCCGTTAGAGAAACGTAAGTAGTACGGCTGATTATGATTGCTGATTTACGATTTAGGGAAACCTCAATCAGAAATCTCAAAATCAAAAATCAGGGATCATACATTGAAATATTGCTGATTGCTTATGATTTAACTTCCAATCAGAAATCCCGAAATCAGCAATCGTACATTACAATATTGCTGATGGGCAGAACCCAAAATCAGAAATCCCAAATCAGAGATCAAAAATCAAAATTATACAAACTATGTCTTCTCACATTTCCAATGAACGTCCTCCGGTTGATAAGGTTATAAGTGATATAGCGGACTATGTACTGAACTATGAAATAAAGAATGAACTGGCATGGAGCACGGCCCACTATTGCCTGCTGGATACCCTGGGGTGCGGATTGGAAGCGCTGACTTATCCTGCCTGTACCAAAATGCTGGGCCCTATAGTACCGGGCACGGTAGTGCCCAACGGTGCAAAAGTGCCGGGTACACCTTACCAGCTTGACCCTGTGCAGGCGGCATTTAACATCGGTACGATCATCCGCTGGCTCGACTTTAACGACACCTGGCTGGCAGCGGAATGGGGACATCCTTCCGACAATCTCGGTGGTATCCTGGCAACGGCTGACTGGCTGAGCAGAACGGCTGTAGCAAATGGTAAAGCCCCGTTGACCATGTGAGAAGTATTGGAGGCGATGATAAAAGCCCACGAGATACAGGGCGTGATGGCGCTGGAAAACTCTTTCAACCGTGTGGGACTGGATCATGTGATATTGGTAAAACTGGCTTCTACAGCTGTAGTAGGAAAACTGATCGGTCTCACCCGCGATGAGTTGATCAATGCTATTTCCCTGGTATTTGTAGACGGACAGTCACTTCGTACTTACCGGCATTCGCCCAATACCGGCAGCCGTAAGTCATGGGCAGCAGGTGATGCAACTTCCCGGGCGGTGAGACTGGCGCTGATAGCTAAAACAGGTGAAATGGGATATCCTTCCGTATTAACGGCCAAAACCTGGGGGTTCTACGATGTTTCTTTCAAAGGAAATGCGTTCAGGTTCCAGCGGGACTATGGATCTTACGTAATGGAAAACGTATTGTTCAAAATATCGTTCCCTGCCGAATTTCACTCGCAAACAGCCGTAGAAGCAGCTATGACACTACATGAAAAACTAAAGACATCAGGAAAAACAGCGCAGGAGATCAAACAAATAAAGATCAGGACCCATGAGGCCGCCATAAGGATCATTGATAAAAAAGGTCCGTTGCACAATCCGGCAGACAGGGATCATTGTATTCAATACATGATCGCGGTTCCGCTCTTATACGGCAGATTAACGGCTGCAGATTATGAAGATAATATTGCCGCCGACCCACGTATAGATATACTCCGGGATAAGATGCTTACGGAAGAAGATGAACAGTTCACAAAAGACTATCATGATCCTGAAAAACGTTCCATCGCCAACGCATTAACGGTAACATTGAATGACGGGACCGTATTGGAAGAAGTAGTGGTGGAATATCCCATCGGGCACAAAAGGCGGCGCGAAGAGGGCATACCGGTGCTGATTGAAAAATATAAAACCAACCTGGCCAGGATCTTTGCCGCCAAACAACAAAAGAAGGTATTGGAAGTTTCCCTGGATTATAATAAGCTGATCAGCACCCCTGTAAATGAATTTGTAGATAAGCTGGTATAAAAGCGCTGTTTTATTACATGACTGTGTAAGATTGACCCGCCTGGAATGTATAAATGGTATAAGTTTTCCGGGACAGGCGTCTGAAACCCATATAACAACATTAAAAAACCTATAAGATTGCAGGGCTGATCTTCTGCCCTGCAATCTTATAGGTTTCTATTGCTGAATCAGTGTCAATTACTGAATAACACCACAACCAATCCTGTTGCCGGCATTGCCTGTCGGCTGGGTTGTATAGTCATCTACACCACCATGAACGATGATGGCTTTTCCCAGCAAACTTGTTTCGGCTTTTCCACCCAGTGACCAGAGACCTGTTTCCTTTATCTCCAGGGTACCGTTACCCTGTGTATCTAATTCCACATTTCCTATATCTCCCAGGTGAAATCCTTTATCACTACCCCATTTTCCGTGTGGATCGCCGGTGGGATTCCAGTGCCCGTGAGATGCATTCCCGTGATCACCACAATCGCCGTGTTCGTGAACATGCACAGCTACTGATTTATTAGCCCGGGCAGGAATAGAAATAGACAGGTTCAATGTAACAGTGCCGTCCTCATTGGTTACAAATTTAGCCGTTCCGTTCACAGCCGTATCCGGATAAGTACCTGTGATAGCCGCTTCGGCCTGTTTTACCACTTCTGCACCGGCGGCAGCACCGTGATCATGTGTTTGTTCTGTGGCTTCCGTCCGGGTAGCAGCTTCCTTATTCTCCTGGGTGCCATTACATGCAACAAACAGGGTGGCTGTGGCAAAAACGGCAGCCAATACCCTTATAGAAATTTTTTTCATAAACTTTTATTTTGATGATTATAACCTGCAATATTACAAAAACATTGCCTAAATCTCTTTTACAGGCCAACCGGGTGTTAATTCCCCGCAACAGGCTGTAAATACGGGACTAATTTTTCTATTCCCCCATTCTGGTTTAAATTCGCCAAAACTTTATTGCATGAACCTTCACGAATATCAGGCCAAGGAACTCCTCAAGAAATATAATGTGCCCGTACAGGATGGCATACCTGTTGACACCCCCGAAAAAGCGGAAGAGGCATATAAGCAGTTAAAAGTGCAATACGGGAACAGCTTCGCCGTGGTGAAAGCGCAGATACATGCAGGCGGACGCGGAAAAGGAAAGATAAGAGGTACTGAGCAACGGGGTGTAGCGGTTGGAAAAAGCGCGGACGATGTCAAAACAATTGCAGGTAATATTATCGGAGGCACGCTGGTAACCCTACAAACAGGTGAATCCGGCAAACTGGTAAATAAAGTGCTGGTCGCGCAGGATGTTTATTATCCCGGCCCGAACGAGGTAAAAGAATTTTACCTGTCTATTTTGCTGGACCGTACGAAGGGACAAAATGTGATCATGTACAGCACGGAAGGAGGAATGGATATTGAGCAGGTAGCGCATGATACACCGGAAAAGATATTCAAAGAGTGGGTACACCCTGCCGGTGGACTGCTTCCTTTCCAGGCAAGAAAGATCGCTTTCAATCTTGGACTGAGCGGTGAAGCATTTAAAAACTGCGTAAAGTTTGTAACCAACCTGTATAAAGCATACGTGGAGCTGGACTGCAGCATGCTGGAGATCAACCCGCTTTTCAAGACAAGCGATGAAAAAATTATCGCGGTGGATTGTAAGATGAACCTGGATGACAATGCCCTGCTGCGTCACCCGGACCTGGAAGCGCTGCGTGACATTACCGAAGAAGACCCTACGGAAGTAGAAGCGCACAAATACAACCTGAACTTTATCAAGCTGGACGGGGATGTAGGCTGCATGGTGAATGGTGCGGGACTGGCAATGGCAACGATGGATATGATCAAGCTGAGCGGAGGAGAACCGGCCAATTTCCTGGATGTAGGTGGATCCGCCAATGCGCAGACTGTTGAGGCCGGCTTCAGGATCATTTTAAAAGATCCTAAAGTAAAAGCCATCCTTATCAATATCTTCGGCGGTATCGTTCGCTGCGATCGTGTAGCCCAGGGCGTTATTGACGCATATAATTCTATCGGGGATATCAAGGTACCTATTATCGTTCGCCTCCAGGGCACCAATGCCGAAGAAGCTAAAGACCTGATTGAAGCCAGCGGGCTGAAGGTACAGTCTGCCATCCTGCTGAGTGAGGCGGCAGCACTGGTGAACAAGGCCGTGAGCGCATAAAAAATATTTCTGGTATCATTATTCAAATCCCGACTTATTACAGCCGGGATTTTTATTTCAAGCCACCTCTTTGATCCTCTGTAATTTACCGTCATCTTTTCATTCCTGTTCCTGCCCGGGGATAAAAGATATTTATGGATTCGTTTCATGCAGGCATCTTATTGGAAAACTTATTATGGAAACGAATCAAATTTTACAAGCCAGCCTGCTGGATATCGTCTTTGACGGGCGGAATAAATCGTATGGAGCATACGAGCTAAGAAACAGATATGATAAAAGATTGATCAGGGCCATCGGTATAACCTCCCTGTTGTCTTTGTTTGTGGTACTGGCATCTTTTGTTGCAGCAGGAGTTGACAAGCCCATAAAGGAAAAGCTGGACATCAAAGATGTAGAAATAGTTTCTGTGGATGATCCGGAGAAAGTACCATTGGAACCGCCGCCACCCCCACCGCCACCTGCAGCGCCGCCCCGGCTGGAAATGGCAAAGCTGGCTTCACCAACAGTAGTGCCGGACAACCAGGTGAATGAAGACAACGAAATGAGAGAAATAGATGAATTGCAGAACGTGGTGATCGGTACTGCCAGCAGAGAAGGAAACAAATCGGATGGCATAGTGGCATCTCCGCTAGAAGAACCCAATACCGGAGTTGTAACGGGTCCGAAAGAGGATCCGGAAGACAAAGCAGCCATTATTGTGCAAATAGAAGCACAGTACCCCGGGGGAAGCGATGCCTGGCGGAAATACATCTCCCGGGAAATAAACAGGCACATGGATGAATTGCAGGAAGATGGAAAAGCAGGCACCTGTATCGTACAGTTTATTGTAGACCTTGAAGGAAATATCAGCGAAGTGGAAGCATTGACCATGAAGGGTAGCAAGCTGGCTGAACTATGTGCGAATGCTGTCCGCAAAGGACCTAAATGGATCCCGGCAGAAAATAACGGCAAGAAAGTAAAAGCTTACCGCAGGCAACCGGTTACATTCCAGCTAATGAATGAGTGATGGAAAAATAAAACCTCACAGGCTTTGAAGACCTGTGAGGTTCATTAACCGCTCATGGTAAATACACCGTGAGCTTTTTGTAAGAATTAATTATCTTCTGCAGACTATTTAAGCCACCAGGGTTCAGAGTTTATTTTATCATTCCCATCCCCGAATTGTCTGCTAATGGCTGTTGACACATTTTCAGCGTTGAGATTATATTCTGCCTGGGGATACATCCATCGGTAAGGAACGGATACACCGGCTGGTCTTCTGAAAGAAGGATAACCTGTCCTTAAATGATCAAAAAACGGCCACCAAGGCGATTGCTGGAAACCACGCAGATAACGTTGCGTTACAATCATCTCAATCTTTCGTTCATCTGTTCCTGCGGCATCCAGATTGTTGGCTGTTTTTGTAAGATAGTTAGTTGCAATCGCCTGTGTAACATACGATCCTAACCCCTTGGCATATGTTTCGTAAAATTTAAATGAAGATTTTACGCCCTCTTCATAATAACTTTTAGCATTACCGGTTACCCATCCCCTTACAACAGCTTCTGCTATTATTAATTGCTGTTCAGAGAAGCCAACTATAACCAAAGGTTCAGTAGTAGGATCTTTGTGATATCTGTTGTTTACTTTAGAGGTCTTACCGTTAGCAGCTTTTGTATTTACTTCTGCGTACGGTGCAGCAGGATCACCACCTTCGTATGCCGCAAAATTATCTATTGCCATGCCTGCATCTTCTGCATTTTTTGTTTGCGTACAATAAATAAACAACCTGGG